>DYJK01000168.1:167-6763 GCA_020723165.1 Melioribacter roseus
TTGGGCAAATACAATTGTGAATTCAATGAATATTTGTTTGGGCGATTCAGCGAATCGCCCTACTGATTTAATTTTCACACATCCTCTATAGAGGTGAGGTCGAAAAAACAAGATGACAGACATCCACAACAAAATTGAACTGAAATCAAGACGAAAAGAACTGCGCAATAATTCTACAGATGCTGAAAAAAACTGTGGTTCTTCCTTAAAAAACAAACAATTGAAAAGAAAGGAAATTTACTCGTCAGCACAGTATCGGCAAATACGTAGTAGATTTTTATTGTTTCAGTGAACGATTGATTGTTGAACTCGACGGCGAACATCATAAAGAAGATGGTCAAAAAAATTACGATGAAGAGCGAACAAAATATCTGGAATCGCTTGGTCATAAAGTAATTCGTTTTAATAATATTGATGTACTCTTTTCTACCGATAGTGTTCTTAAAAAAATTGAGAATGAATTTAAAGAATAACTATGACCTCACCCCTACCCCTCTCCTAAACTAGGAGAGGGACTTTTAAAAAGCGCAGAGTTTCCCCCTCCTAAATTAGGAGGGGGAACAAAAGGGGGAGGTCGAGAAATAGAATTAGAGAAACAGACGAACAACGAACAAGTAAAAGTTGATCAAATAGAATTCAAACAATTTATTTGATCAGCGTCATTTTCTTTGTCTCGGTATAAGTGCCGGCTTTTATTGTATAGAAATAAATTCCACTTGGCAAATTTTGTGCATTCCATGTTTTGTTATAACTGCCAGCAGATAAAAATCCATCATGTAATGTTTCAACTAACTGACCGAGTGAGTTAAAGATTTGTATCGAAACATTTCCATCTGAAGGAATTGAAAATTCAATATTGGTAGTTGGATTAAATGGATTCGGGTAATTTTGGTCAAGTTGATATTTGTCAGGAGTATTATCATTGTTCGAAAGATCATTGCTTAAATTTATTTTTGAAAGAGCAATATAGTCGCTCTGTTTAACCCATACTTTGTATCCGCGTGCCGGTGCGGAAACGTAAACACGTCCGTCTGAATAAACCTGGGTTGTTTCGTTTGGATCGTAAGCATTAACGAGCACAGTATTTGCCCAATTAGAAAATCCCGATGGTGAACTATCAACCCACAATCCTTTTGTAGTTGTGCCGTGATTATTAATTACAACTATTGCGCCGTCGCGTGTTCCATTGCCTTGTCTTCTTGCAACATAAACATTGTAAGTATCAGATGAAGGGTATGGATTGCCGACCTCGCTTAGAACAGAAATGACTCCGCCCAAATAATTTTTTCTTACCTGGATTAGTTTATTAATGTCGGTTCTCAAACTTGCCGGAGCTGTAACAGTAGTGTTTGGATTATGGTTATCAACTTGAGTAACGCCGTAGTAATGAGGATAAAATACGCATGGTTTGCCTTCGTGAGTAAGCATGTACGCGTAAGCCATTTTCCAATCTTGCCAAATCCATTTATCGCTCTCTTTGCCGGAATCATGATTATCAGCAAACGTGACAATCGAAGTTCCGGAAAGTGCTTGACCGGTATTGTTTCTAATCATGCCGGCATGATTAAGCCAAGCCATGTTAAAATCATACTGGTTTTTGTTGCACATATCTGTTAATGTAAACTTGAGTGGAAAATCGAAAGCATCTGCATCTGCACCATTGGATGCGACACCGGTAACCCAATCATGAATTACTTGTGCATTGCCCCAATATTCTGCAACGATAAATCTTTGTGAGCCGCTCAAAAGTGGAAGATACTTTATCCAATCGGCAGCAAAAGAAATTTGGAATCCGCGAACAAAATCAAGGCGGAAACCATCGAATCCAACTGTGTTAGCCAGCCAATAACCCCAGTTTTTCAATCTTGTTTGAACAGTTGAGCCGAAAGTATTGAGATCGTTGCCGAACCATTTTGTGTTGGTGATAATTTCATCGTTAGTACCTCCATTGCCGAGCCAATCGAGAGAATCAACCGGATGAAAATCTGTATAAGTCCACGAATAATTTGCTTCTCCGGTACCGGTGTGTGTAACATAATCGATGCCCGTCATTGTTAGTGCCTGGAGAGAAGTTTGTGCCAAATCGTTTCCGTTATACCAAATTCTTTTTGGATAGTATCCGTTAATTTGATCAGCCCAAACCCAATCCCACGGATTGGAGACTTCTTTTTTAGCGATCAGTTTTATTATGATATCGTGAGCGGAAGACAAAGTGATTTTGAACTCATCGATATCGGAAGAACTTGCACTATGTCCGCGGACAGTTCTACCCGAACCGGGGAAAGTGTTGTACTGTCCTCCACCGTTGTTAGGTTCGCTTTCCCATGTGTCGGTTCCGTTTGGTCCGGCACCGGTCCAATCAATATAAACATCGTAACCTCTCTCGGTTTCACTGGCACCCCAATTGAGCTGATAGCCAACGATTTGTATGTAATAATCGCCGGTACTTGCGTTAGGAATTTTCCATGTTATTTCGTTGGTTGGATATGGAGTATGTTGTGCCCCGTTTGTGTATGCTTCATGGAAAACATAATACTTAACAGCGGGATTAACTTCGCGTTCTGATTCACCGCCATATATGTGGTTCAAAATGATATCTGCATAAACTTTAACATTGTTGTTATGCATGGTTGTAATCATCGAGTTCAATTCCGATCTGCTTCCAAAACGGGTCTCGGTAGAACCTTTTTGATTGTAATTGCCGAGATCGTAATGATCGAACAAACCGTAACCCATATCGGCAATACCCCAGTTTCCTTTTGAAGGAGGTGGAACCCAAAGACCGGTAATACCGGCGGAAGATAAACTTGATGCTTTCGCACTTAGAGTATCCCACCATCCACCGTTTTTGTTTGTGGTATCGGTTGGCACATTCCAGTAAAATGCTTGCATCATTACATCGTTTTGGGAATAAATATTAGTAAGATTTGAGGAAAGGAAGAGAAGCAGAATTAGAAAAACACTAAAAATTTTTTCGTGTTTCATGGCGCCTCCAAATAATTTGATTGATTTTGTTTTGCTTAAATGAATCGCCCCCTTTGCAGCAAAAAATATTTTGATCATCAAATTTAGCGGACACGTTATGCTTTTTTTTATAATTGAACAAGAAAAAATATCTATGTAATCAAAAAATCTGCGTTAGCGCTAACGGAAAAATTGTGAAATTGTTTTGCTGTGCAAGTTGCGGATAAAAATGTGAATCGAAGCTTGCCTGACTTCAGTTAGACTTACGAAGCTTTGAATATAAAAATGAGAAAGAAAATTTTTATCTAGGTGTTAGTAGCCATTTCTCTTGTTGTTGAGGAATGAGAGTCTATCCGGAACCGTCATTCTAAACTGACTGCCGTTAGGCAAGTGGTGACAAATGCCAGTTTCTAAACAGACTGTTCATCATTGACTGCATTTAAATTTACAAAACGTACTGATAGGACTATCATTTTTGTGATAGTCCTATCACTAATCTTAGCTGAGATGTTAGCTCTTTTTTGATAATAGTGTGATTCTGCAATAAAAACAAAGAATAAATTTTTAGTAACACTATCATATTTTTTCTCATTTCTTGTAGTTAAGTTTTTGTCAGAAATAAATTTTTATGTTGTTGAGATAAATCTATAACAAAATATTTTTTAAAAGAAACATAATATTAAGTGCATTTTGGAATTAATGTATAAAAGATATATTTCCTTTGCAGTCTAGAATCATTTCTATACCAAACAAATCAATAATTAAAACAGACGGTAAAATGAGACAGAAAATTCTCTTATTAATAACTGTGTTTACATTTATATTAATTAACTCTTGCACAGAAAGCATAACAGGCCCCGAACCGGAACCGGGTAGAAGGGATTATGTGTGGACAGTAGATACTATAAAAATACCATTTACGTATCTTGAAAAAATATGGGGAGACTCGCCGGATAACATTTGGGCAGTGGGTCCCGGTGGTGGTTCTAGTACAACGATATGGAAATATGACGGTAATAAATGGGCCACGGATAATGTCTTCAGAGGAATCTCTCCGCTGGGTGTCTGGGGTTTTAGCAAAAATAGTGTTTGGATTTCTGGTCGGGAAGGACATATATGGAATTATAATGGAACTTCTTGGAAAGAAAGTATATGGTTTAGAAAAAACGGTTGGGATATAGGATTTCAAGAAATCTGGGGTGATAATGCACAAAGTATTTATGCAGTAGGTTATTCAGATAGTTCAGTGGTAAGATACCCTATAATAGTTAAATGGGATGGAAGTACATGGCATGAAATTAATATACCCAAGTTTAGAACTTATGGATTTATAAAAATGAGAAGAGCGGCAAATCAACAAGGAAATTATTTCTTGCTTGGATGGGGTGAGAAATCAAATGGTGGAGATTTACTTGCTCTGTTTGAATTTGATGGAACTAATATTTGGAAAATCTATGAAGGTGATTTTAACAACATATCTTGGTCTAATGTTGAAAGGTTAGGGGACGATATATTTTTCATGATCGGAAATAAAATATGTAGCTATGAAAATGGTCAATTTCAGGCACTTGTTGATATTAATATTCCCAAATATAGCCAGGGATTTTGGGGGCGAAGCCAAAACGATATTATTATTCCTATGGAGGATGGACTAGCACACTTCGATGGAACTAACATCCAATATATTTATCATTATGGTGGAGCTGAGCAAGCATTTAGTGCATCTGTTTTATCTAACGATGTCTTCATATTGACAAACGATTTTGAAAATTATTCGAATATAATAATACGAGGTATACTGCCGTGAAAAATAGTTAGGTGTTGTAAAACAAAAAAAGAAGGGATAGCGCTGGAACGCTATCACCTTCTCAAATAATCCCATAAAGGCTCGCAACCTTTGTTTCTTTTCAATAAGAAAGAATTAGGACTATTTGTTTTAAACAAACAAAATATTCATCAATTATTCAAGAGGTATTAAAATGAAACGAATATCTTTATTCATGTTTTTAATTTTTTCAGTCATTTTTACCAACATTATGCAAGGGCAAAATTCTGCCTGGGCAACTGGCTATAGGGTAGCTGCTGCAAAAAAACAAATTTATGATAATAATCAAATAACATACTCGGGTGCGATTCCCGACTATGGTTCTGGTCCTGATGCTAATAATGTGGCAACAGTAACTAGATCGGTTTGGAAGTTCGTAATTCCAAATGTAATTCCTTCTGATGCAGAAATTTATTTAATAAAGATTACCTATGGTACGAATACAACAACCGGTGGTTTTAATACATATAAAGTTTCAGAAATTTTGTATAACGCTCCTTCGCAGCAATTATATGAACATGCTCAGAGTGGTACCTATATCGACTTTTATTCAGCATCGCAGAGTTCTACAACAGAAGATATGCCTTCCTCATTTGCACAGCAAGTTACAAATGAACTTGCATTAAATAATAGAAACATTTTTCTTGGGATTACTTCAGGTGTTGAATATGGTCTTACTAGTAATGGAACTTTATCGCCATTTCAACTTGATTTTTATTATCATAGAGCGGTTAACATTACAGTAAAGAATAATTTTAACGCTGGACAGATTAAAGTTAACGGTGCAATTGTAAATAATGGTAGTACAGTAAACACACACGAAACCAAAACCCTTACTTTTGAAGCTATAGAACCACAATCTAATAGCGGTTCCAATTATCTTTGGAATGATGATGAAGGCACTGCTAACAAGAGCAAATGGGAAAGAATAAAAGGAACATCAACCATAGATAAAGGTAGCACACAGAGTATATCACCGGTCGCTATTTATGATGATAACGGTGCCGAATTTGTTGCTAATATGCGCCCATTTTATATTACAACTTTTCAGAACACCGGCCGGCTAATAAGTATTAATGGAAGTAATTATACTTCTACCGGCACTGTTAATATTGTTGATCAAAACTCTGTTACTGCAACAACAACTAATAATTTTTCACAAAATAATGTTGATTTTACATTTCAATATTGGAAAGAAGGAACAGATACATATGGTACTACTTTTAATCCCACCAAAAGTGGAACATATACAGCAGTTTATCGTGCAAAGCCATCAAACAGCGGTGAGAATCCGCATGTTACTTCATCTGTAGGCCAGGCAATTACAATAGCGTGGACAGACAATCCCAATACTAATGTAACCCAGTACCAAATTTGGAGAACGGTTAAACATGATGGAGTTGTTGGTCCCGAAGAATTGCTTGCAACAGTAGGCAGAGGGGTACAAACTTATACGGATCATGAGTATCAAAGAACATCGACTTATGTTGATTTGCTGCATTATGATGTAAGATCATATTATAATTCTACAGATCCTTATATAATAGGTGATTATGCAGATGAATATTGGTTTGCTGCTTATGGTCAAATGCTTGCAAGACCGAATCAAGATCCATTGGTTCAAGAAATTACGGGTGAACTACCAACAAAATATGCAATTACAAACTATCCTAACCCATTCAACCCAACAACAACAATAAAATATCAATTGCCTGAAGTCGGGATGGTAACATTAAAAGTTTACGATATACTTGGTAAAGAAGTAGCGGAATTGGTTAACGAAACAAAAGCTGCCGGCTATTACGAA
>DYJK01000169.1 GCA_020723165.1 Melioribacter roseus
TAAGCGCCAACCACAGCTTTTCGGGTTTGTTTTTTGTCTTCCATTTTATCCTCCTCAAATACTGGTACAACATAAAAATTTACTTTCCTTTAGTCAAGAAAAATTTATTGTTTATCGATATATTATTGCCTTCAAAAGGTAAATATTGCAAGCCGGGATGAATTTGTCTAATTTGGGGTTGAGGATTCAAATACGGGTGAAATATGAAAAAAACTATCCTATTAATATTGATTGGAAACAGAAAGGAATCGGCAGTTAAAATTCAGCAGATACTTACCGGATGGGGATGCACAATTAAAACACGTCTTGGTTTACACGATGGCGTACTTGATAACTGTTCGGATTCAGGTTTACTAATTTTAGAAATATGCGGCAATGATGAACAGAACCATGAACTTGCAAGAAAGGTTTCGGTGCTGCCGGGTGTTTCCTCTAAACTTGTAGAACTTGAAGTTCCTTAATTCTGATCCCGAACATGCTTGACGCAAGCCAAGTCAATGAGACGATCCACCGGATCGTCTCTACGCTATTAGATCTGTTTTTGCTTTTTGATCACATTGTACAATTCATTAGCTCTCTGAGAGCCGATCAAAATATTTTTCTTGTTCTTAAAATGAATATGCACACCAACTTTTCCTTTCATTATATAGCCGGTTGTTTTCCAGCGGATTGAATAACGCAATCCCCATCCGCCGAAATCAATTATTGGGTTGAACTCTTTAATTTCAAAACTTTCAATCTCGTTAAGCAAGAATTCTTTTTTCATTAACGGATAAAATTTTACAAATATTTTTTGCTCATCAACTTTAACCGTTAATTTCATGACAAAGAAAAGCCAGATTACAAACAGAAGTATCGGAATTGTTATCACAAATAAAATAACAAATTCGGTATCAGAAAGGGGATCCGAACCTATTGGTTTTTTCAAGATTAATTGATAATAAAAAGAAACAAGCTGGAAGATTATCATTCCGGCCGCAATTGGTGTAATCAAAAAGAAATTCCATCTTTGGTCAAACTTTTCTTCCTCGTGGAATAGAATCTTACCCTCTTTCATATTTACCTCACATATTATTTCTAATATACGTCTTTGGATTATTCAGTTCGCGTAAGGCATCGTTTGCAATCCATCGCGCAGATTTTGAATCTATCATTTTTATTTCTTCAGCACATTTGACAGCTTCTTCTTTTAAAAGGAAACTTCGTTTCCCTATTTGTCTAAGCGACCAGTTAACAGCTTTTCTAACAAAGTTTCTCTCGTCGGTAGAATATTTCTTAATCAGCGGCAAGAATTGCAGAAATTCAATATCATTTCTTTTTTTATCATGTACCGCGAGATAAGCGATAAGAGAAAAAGCGGTTCTGCGCACAAATTCTTCTTTCCTTTTTGACCACTTTGGAATTAATTCATAAACAAAATCAGTTTTACGCAATAGGTTTGAACAAGCGCCATCGACAATATCCCACGAATTAAAATCTTTCGCCCATTTATTCACCAACGTTTTAGTTGTTAGTTTTGGATCTGCAATCATAGTTGCAATGTGGCGTGCTTCATGGTAACCGCTATCCCAAAGTTTAATGGCAAGTTCATGGTTCCTCCCGATCTTTTTTGCAATCGAACGCATCACCGGTACATTAACGCCAAAAGCTTTTTGTACATTAATACCGAAACGCGCCATTCCTTGCCGGTTGTACTCGCTGCCGTGTTTTTTTAATTCTGCTACTATTGATTTTACGTCGTAGCTGACCGGTTTTTTTGTTTTAGCTGCCACAAAACATAATTAGCACAAAAAAGTTGTGCTGTTATTTTTTTTCAAAAATATATAATTTTTCTTCAGCATCCGATATAACATAAATTTTGTTAGCTTCGCTGTCAATTGCAACCCCTTCGGCTTGTGTAATGCTTGTCCTAAAAGATTCTATCACTCTCCCCTCTAAAGTACACCGATATAAAGATTTGTTTTCATCGCTTAATATCCAGAGTTCATTAGCTTCAGCGGAAAGTTCGAGTCCCGAATAATCGTTTGCAAATTTTAATTCTTTCCTACTTATCTCATTAAATTTGCTGTCAAGCTCGGTAAGTACGGCCGGATTTTTCTCCTTCACCACAAAAAAATGTTTGCTCTTTCTATCGTAAGTAATTCCTTCCAGCCCGTTATTTTTCTTATTTGAGAATGACGTTTTTATTCTTTTTAATTCTTTACCGCTGTATCCAACAAAAATAATCTCTCCGGAAATTTCCGAAACGACAGCGATTGTTGTATCGTTAATTATTGTTACGGCTTCCAGATCAAGTGCGTTTATCTTTAATGACTTTATAATCTTGCCATTTAATGTAATCATGTAGGCGCTGCTATTTTGGTCACTGACTGTCCATAAATATTTTCTGTCTTTTGTTATTGCAAGACCGGAAGGCTCTGCCACCTTGATTTTATACTCTGCTACTTTTTTTAGCTGGGCCTTTTTCTCCTTTTGATCTAACCGGGAACAATAGCTATTTATAAATAGTGTTCCGATTATAAATGGAACTATAAAAAACAATTTTTTCATTTTAGGAGTAACATCTTCTTTGTTTGTGAAAATATTTGCTCTAAGTTATTAATTACTTGTAATTGATAAAAGTATATCCCGTTCGATAACTGTAAATTATCCGTAGAAAATTGTACGGAATAATATCCCGGCGGCTGAGATTCATTCACAAGTGTTGCTACTTCTCTGCCGAGGATATCGTAAACTTTTAACATTGTAAACACACCCCTTGTATTCACCTCTCGAGAGGGGAAACCGAAGGTAGGGGTGTGTATTGTGTATTCTATTGTTGTGGTTGGGTTGAACGGATTGGGATAATTTTGATATAAAACATAATCACTTGATATTGGACCATCACTTATCATATCGGTTGCAACCGCCTCTATTTCATAAGCCGGGGAGAATGTAACAACTTTACCGGATTTCTTGCCGATACCTTTAAATGTATATTTACCCGGCTTTACTATTTCTATCGATAAAGAATCATTTTCAAAATTCAATTTGATATCTGCATTTAATGATTTGAATTCGATACCATCAATATTAAGAACATCGCCGTAAAATCCCGATTTATGAAATTTCTTTTCTTGTCCAACAACAATAGGATCTTCCTCAAAATCTTTTTCTTTCCACTCAATATCGGAATAAGCCGCCGGCAAATTTGTATTAAGCCAGTAAAATCTTTGCGAGATCCACGATTTCAAATAATTAATTTCCGATTGATACGATGTTAATTTGTATTTGTTCGGCCACACATATGTTTTACCGTCAAAAAGTTCCGGCCATCTTGCCGAGTTTCTTGCTACAGCTTCAGAAAGTAATCCCTTTGTGTTATCTATATAAAATGTTATTGTTAGATAACTTAAAATCGTTGCTTGCAGTTCGTACCATCTCTTGGCAAGCTTATTAATAAAAACCGGGTCTTCCATTAGTTTGATTGTATAAAACGGGTTGGCTAAATCTCCATCCGAACGTTTGTACGCTTGCCATCCAAACGGATTAAAACCATCATCATAATCAGCTATCCCGAAGGAAATGTCGAAATCCCAGGGCGGCCCCATAACAAGTTTACCATTTTCACTGTCCCGGTCTTTGTAAAAATATCCACTTAACCGGTATGCATCTGTATTCTTAGAAAACTCATTTAATAAATAACTATCAATAAAAGAATCCATATCAATATAATTATAATAACCGCTGAAAGGATCGTTGTAAAGAGTGGTGCTCAATATTGTCTCGAACTGTGTAACATAACTTTTAATATAATTGAATTGTTCTTGCGTTATATCTTCTAACTTTGGTTCCTGGATGTTATAATAAACTTTTCCGGATCCCCCATAAATTGGAGGAAATGGCGAGTACCAGTATTTTTCATCGTATTCGCGTCTATCGATGTGAATAATATAACCGCCGGTTAGTTTATCACCTGAAATATCTTCTGGGTCTATTTTTTTAATATCGACCCGGTTCTTATCACGCTTAATTTTTTCTTGAAGAATATAAATACCTTTGTAATCACCGTTTAGGATCAATTCAAAATATTTTGTGCGCGAAGCATAATTTCCCATTTCATTTGCAAACTTATACACAAGAACATTCCTCAAAAAAGTTTTATCTATGTGTGATGCATTCAAAACCCAATCACTCTCTTCAGGCATACCGAGAAGAGAAACATCAACATCGTTACCGGCGCTATCGTGTGTTTCTATTCCATATTGTTTTTTTTCGAACATCTGCGAGGAGTGACCGCGTATCTCAATCCCGATTTTACCGTTGTACACAAAAACAGTATCTGTAACATAATTTCTATTACCGGTACCATTATCAATTATTTTCATATCGGCTTCAATTTTGGGCTCATCTTTAATCGCTTGCCCGTTTGTATTAATAATAACAATAGGAAGGTTTGAAGAAGTGAAATTAACCTGGGGATGTATAAATCCATTCGGTAAAAGAAAAACAATTATGGACAGTATTTTCCGAAGTGGCATCATTTTACCCGGTGCGCTGTTTCAAATTTTTTATGTATTCCGGTAATTATATAATTTATTAAGATCGCTGGTTTTATCATCTAAGTAGAGGTGATCCGGGAAACCTTTTAGGTAATGACAATTTCTGCACGCCTTGATTTGAGCACGATTGCCATTCGAATGAAGCAAACGAAATTTTTTCATTTCTGCTCCATTCCAAATATCGTTCAATGACTCTTTGGTTAAATCACCAACTACCGTTTCCATTGCCCAATCAACACAGCACACGGAAGCTTGTCCGTTAAAATTAACCGCCAATGATCTAAAAGGTTCAGGGCAAATATTTTTTTCTCTCAGCTTAGCTGAAATCCCCATACTTCGTTTTACATTTATACCAAGTGTAAAATCTTTAATATTCGAATTTGACCACCCCATCAAATTGTTTACGCTTATCTGATCAGATATTGGTGTAAAATCATCACAAAATTTTTTGATTACACTTTTATCAAAACCAATATCAACAATTTTTGTTTTGATTATGAGAGAGCTTCTTCTACGGACTTTTTCTTCAAAAAGAAAGCGCACATTTTCTTTTACATTGTTGTAATTGGAATAATTCTGCGTCACGGTTTTATATCCATCATCATACACATGTTCAATTGAGATGCGAATTATATCCAAACCGCTTTCCAGTATTTCGCTTGCTCTTTCCCTGGTTAGTAACGATGCATTAGTCGTGGTTTGTACCGAATACGCAACATTTTTACTTTTGGCGTAGGCTATCATTCTGCCTAAATCTTTATGAATTAGCGGCTCTCCATCTTTGTAAAGGTGAAGTTCGTTAACCTTCTGTCCCGATTCTTTACAGATAATGGCAAGTTCATCGATTATTTTACAAAATAATTCATAAGACATCAGACCCTTGGGGCGATTAATTGTTTTAAGTAATTCAAGATCGCCGGTTGGACAAAATATGCAGCGGAAGTTACAAAGATTGGTTGGATCTATATGTAAAGAATGTGGGACTGAAAGTGGAAGCTGTGTGTAAAGTGGGGGAACAAAACGATTAGGAAACGTTTCCCTGATTGTTTCTCTTACAAACCACGGCAGATTTTCATAGAATAGTTTGGCGCCTTTCCTTGTTATGCTGCCAAACTTTAAATTAAAATTCATTAAACATTGTTCCCGGTTTCAAACTCTGCAATCAATTTTTCGCTGACGGTAAATTTTTCAAATTCATTATCGAGTTTGAGATATTCCTCTTTAAAGTTATTCTTGAACCAGTCATAAGATTTTTTTGATTCCCACATATCAATTGTAATAAAAATTAATTTATTCTCAACATCATGCAAAAGTTTTGTTTCTTTGTAGCCGCTGCTTCTGTTAAAAAGTTCGGCCCATGTTCCCTTTGCACCGTATGCAGAAACAAAATCATCAAGACACTCTTGCCTAACTTCGAACTGCCATATAGTTACATACATAAAAACTACGCTATTATCTAATTTGCTTTCTCGTAAATTCTTACATATTCAACTTCCATTTTTTGAGGAAAGATAGTGTTGTCAATTCCCTGAACACCGCCCCATGAACCGCCAATAGCAATGTTTAATATTAAATGGAAGTCTTTATAGAAAGGCCAGTATTGCCAGCCTTTATTTTCATTTTTGAATGAGAAATACTTGGTAGAATCAACAAACATTTTTATTTCGCTCGAATCCCATTCCATTGTATAAGTATGAAATGCCGACATTGCATCATTGAACCTGGTTGTTGCGGTTTTTTGTGTGTTGTTAGTCCAAACATATTTGTTGCAATGAATTGAAGCATGAATAACACCGGGATCGTAACCAACATGTTCCATAATATCTATCTCGCCATTATCGGGCCAGCTTCCGTTGCCGAGATTCCAAACTGTTGGCAGCATCCATATTGCGGGCCATGTTCCCCTTCCATACGGAAGTTTTGCGCGCACTTCAATTCTGCCGTATGTCCAATCACCTTTTCCCTTAGTAACCAAACGTGCTGATGAATAGGGTTTACCTTGATAATTATCAAGCCGTGCTTCTATAATTAACTTACCGTTTTCAACGCGCGAATTTTCCTGGCGGTATGCATAATATGCCTGGGCCTCTTCGTTTACCCATCCCGGGTCTGCTACATCGTATCCCCATTTTTTAACATCGGGCAAGCCGGTATAATTAAATTCATCCGACCAAACTAAATTCCAACCGGGTAATTTTGTTGAATC
>DYJK01000015.1:0-24473 GCA_020723165.1 Melioribacter roseus
TGTGTATATATCCGTAGTAATCGTTGACGCTGTCATAAACAAACTCCTCCATAGCAGTCGATGTTGCCTCCATATAATATTGATCGTTAGCCCTATAAATATAATTGCCCATTTGAATTGCGTGGTGGAGTTCATGTGCTGCGGTTACTTGCGCGGCATCAATACCCTCTGTAAAGTACCCGGCAAAATCATTGTCCATTACAATAAATGATGTCGATCTCTCACTCGTTATATCTGTCTCCGGTTCAGTATATCCATAATTACCATTGGTTAAATTTGTAACATAGATATCGTACTTATTATCCCCACCTTCTCCATTATCACTAGGTGGAGGTGGATAACCAAGTATATTTACTTCGTAGTTATATGATGAATCATAAGCTGTTGCTAATTCATTTATATCGTAGCCGGGTTTATTCACGCCAGACTTATTAAAATGAATTCTAAAAAAACCTGATGGGGTTACAATACTTGTATCTGATGACGGGCGCGATAATAACGAACTAAGTGCTATCTTTTGCTTGGGATTAAAGAGGTCAAAGTTTCGTTTCACTTGGTTAACAAGTCCGGTTAAACATTTTTCGTGTCCAGCTTCCGTTGTAACTTGATACCCCTCGATTTGCCGGGGTGATCTAACAGAAACAAACGCGTTATAAAGTGAATCCAGGTTTTGAGCAAACAGATTTGCCGAAAAGGCAGCGAACAAAAACAAGATATATTTTTTCATTTAATCCGCTTAAAGTTAATTTGGTTTTTAATAGTATCTGTGTAGATCAAATATTCTATTTTATTATTAAAAGATGTGACAATATAACTATTGATGTTTTTTGATTCAAAGATATCTTCAATCTCCACATTACGCATTTTTTTATCAAAGTTAATCCTTTTTAGTTTACCGTTTAATTCATCATAAAGAGTAATAGCATTTTTATTCTCACCGTCAATATATTTTGTCATTCCGCTCTTGCTCATAAATTTATTTAGTGATAGTTCTTTTATCCTATTCTTATAGATTAATGTTAGTGAAGTAGAATCATCTTTGCTGAATGACGCAATTGTAATATTCTCATTAATATCTTTATCATTAAAACTGTTCAGGTCAATTTGAAATTTTGATAATACCGGGAAGTACGCAATTTGTTCTACCGAAGTTATCTTTCTATTGAAAGTTGCTTGTTTCAATATTACCGAACTTGCCGGTCGTGTGAAAAAGTAGATTTCTTTATATAAGTCCAATAGCAGCGAGCTTTTTTCAGCACCTTCAACAATCCGGGATAGACCGCTGTTGATATATCTGAAATCCCTGAAATCAAACGACTGAAGAAACAATTTTTTATTTTTTTGTATCAGTACAAAAATTGTCTGACGGTCTTTCAGCCGGTCGCTTGTAATCTTCAAGTCAGTTATCGGGTCGTTGGTATAAAGCACGCGCCTTGTATAGCTGCCATTTTTAAATTTAATACGCAGCAATTCGATATTTTTTTCTCCCGGAGTGTAGCAGTAGAAAGTTTTTTCAAGCGATTGCGTTTCGTCAACTATTATATTTTTATGAATTTGAAAAAGCGGAAAACTATAATAGGTAACCAATGGTTGCTTAAATTCAGAAGATAGAATCACCAGGTTGTTCCCGTCTTCATCTATATAATAAAGGTCGCGCGTTCCATCATTGTAAAGATCAAACGTACCTACAAAAGACGGTTTAACGCCCAACGATAATTTAAATTCATCTTCCGCCGGGTTAATTTTTTCAATCACGAATACAGAACCATTATTATCAAGCAGACAAAGTTTTCTGCCGCCCCTATCGACAAAAGAGGTAATATTAATTAATCCTTCTTTTTTGTGATAAAGAATTGGTCTGTAAAAAGTGTTGTTACTTCTGCCGAATATGATGTATGCTGATCCTGATGATATGTAAGCTATATCATTATAACCATCGGCATTAAAATCGAGTATTGTATATTCTTCGGGAATTTCCTCTGTTGGAATTGAAATTTTATCATAGAATGAAGAAACGGAATCACCAAGCAAAGCTTGGAAACGATGATTGCTGATGTAAATTAAGTCGGTAAAGCCATCGCTGTTAATATCGTCGGCTTTAATTTTTTGTATGGTCGATTCCGAACCGAAGGAACGCGACTCATTAAAGCTGCCTTTGCCGTCATTATAAAAAAGTATTATTGAATTTTTAAAGAGATCTACTGCTGCAATATCCGGGAATGAATCATAATCAAGATCTATAAAAGTATGATAACTGTAAATTCCATCCGGACTAATTTTTATTTCTTTTAAGCTTTTGGAAACTTCTTTTATAATCGATAACCCTTCAAACGAACCGCCTGAAATAAGCAATTCAGTTTTACCGTCATCCTCAATATCTGCCGCATCGATATTTGATGGATAAGAATTCAGTTTTACTCTATTTAGAATAGACGAGCTGCCCTCTTTTGAAAAGTTAACTATACCGGCTAAGCGGTTTTTTCGCGAAATAAATCCAAACTTTTTACCTTTTCCATTACTTTTTCCGATAGGATGAATTTCGGTGAAAATTATCCCTGGGTTCCTTGATAACGGGTTTGAAAATTTTGATTTATCCCACAATTGTGAATAATAATTCGTGTTTGATTGATCAAATAAAACTAAGTCGCGCCAACCGTCATTGTTATAATCAACCGGGAAAAATGATATTAAATTTTCTTTCGTGGAAAATTCGGTCAGTTTGCAAAAACCATTTAATGGGATTTGTGCTGAGATATGTTCATAAAAAAATAATATGAAGAAGAAAATTTTAATTCGAATCGTACCTTTGTTCAAGACGTGTTCTTCTTCTTTTAAGAGCTTCTTCATATCTTCGCTTTTCATCATCGGTTTCAGGTATAATTTCAAAAGTTTCCACCGGTTTATTTTTTTCATCTACACTTACAAATGTTAAATATGCCGTATTAGTATGAATTCTTGTTCCTTCGGTAAGTGATTCCGCAAATACTTTTACACCCACTTCCATCGATGTTGTAAATGCTCTGTTTACAGACGCAGTCAAAGTTACAACGTTGCCTAATTTTATCGGATGATGAAAATCAATCCTATCCACAGAAGCTGTAACACAAACTCTTTGCGAATGTTTAGCAGAAGCAAGCGCAGCGCATATATCGATCCAGTGCATCAACTGCCCACCCAGTAAATTGCCAAGCTGGTTGGTATGATGAGGAAGTACAAGTTCGGTCATTGTAATTATTGATTGACTTACTTTTTTACTTTTTTTAGTCATTATAAATTATTGTTGTGATGACAAACTCTGTTCAATTTGCTGCATCTCATTCGCATTAGGATCATCCGGGTATCTGCTTAAAAAAGTACTTATATCCGCAAGAGCTTCGTTTTTCATCTCTTTGCGAAGTTCAATTTTAATTTTATTATAGAGAGCAAGCGGTGCAAATTTGGTATCGTGGTATGTTTCAAAAACTTGTGCAAAATATTTTATCGCTGCTCTTTCATATTCCATTTTTTCGTAAATGACAGCACTCTGAAAATCTTTTTCAGCCAATTTCTCATTCAATTCTTTAATTTTATTTTCAGCTTCCTCAACTTTATTACTCGACGGGAAAAAATCGATGAATGCCTGGAATTCTTCTATAGCTTTCTTGGTATATGCCTGGTCTAACTGGTAAGGTGGTGATAATTGATAATAAGATTCACCAAGCATGAATTGAGCTTCCGGTACAAAAGGACTTGCCGGTGTATTCCTTATCAGTTTACTGAATTCGTATGCCGCCAATAAAAATTGTTCGCGTTTGAAGTACGTCATTCCCAAATAGAATTGCGAATCATCGTTGACTGCACTGCCCGGGAATTGAAGAGTAATATTTTGAAATTCATTAACCGCTAATTCATAATCTTCGTCATTATACAAACCCATAGCGTAATTAAAATATTCATCAGCATTGAACTTGCTTGTATCTACAGAACTTGAACACGCAGATATTAAAAAAATGCTGAAAGCCAGTAGTAATAGTGATTTTTTAACCGACAATTAATTCTCCTTCTTGAATAACGTTGATGTAAAAATAATTAAAATGGTAAAGCTGTGAAAATGCAATTTACGGTCACTTGCCCCTAACCGTGAATAACAAAATAACCGTTACGATTAAAGTACCAACAACAAGTATTGGTTCCAATAGATTTGATAAAACCGGCGGCTCTAATATATTTCCTTTTGTAAAAAACAGAGATGGATTTTCAACTGTGCTGACCTGGCTAACTGGGATTGTATCTGTACTTTCATTTACCATCTCTTTTGAAAATAAGACATGACCATTTTCCGTGTAATTTATTAATGTACGATAAACAATGGTTCTTTGGGTAAAGTATTCACCGAACAATCCATCCTGGAAAGGTTCGCCATAGGCAGTGTTTATACCGGTTATTGAATAACCGATAGTTCCCTTTTGAACTGAATCAACATGTAGTTTATATCCGGAATTTGAAAACGCATCGATCACTTTTATGTGTAAAAACTCAAAACTTGCCGGGGAAGATAAATTAATTTTTAATGGCTGCGATTTTTCTATTTCAAGTGAGCTGGTTTCGGTTACCGATTTTTCTATCAATGAATATACAATTTCTAAGTTGGTTTTTGTCTGAGGAAATATCAACCCGGTATTTAATATAATAAGTAATAGTGTTTTTTTGAAGTTCAAGTGCATTTATCTAATTAGTGACGGTTTCAAATTAGATATTCAAAAATGGAATATCAAACAAAAAAGGTTGTATCAAATGTTTAATCAATTTTAGAAAATTTTACTTTTGATACAACCTTAAACAATTATCTTCTACCGGCGGCAATTTCTTTTAATCGCTCAATTCTCTCTTCTATAGGCGGATGAGTAGAGAATAATTTTAAAAGAGATTTACCGCTAAGAGGATTAACAATAAACATATGTGCAGAAGAGGCTCCGGCGTGTGCCATCGGCAGCATTTCATTTGCTTGCGATAATTTATTTAATGCAGAAGCTAAGCCGAGCGGCTTACCTGAAATTTGTGCACCGCTTTCATCTGCCATGTATTCGCGTGATCGTGATATTGCCATCTGAACCATCACTGCTGCAATTGGTGCAACAATTAAAAGTGCTAATTCATAAAAAACATTTCCACCCCTATCATCATCACGGCTATGTCCGCCGAACAACGCCGCATAACCGGCCATTCTTGCAATAAATGTTATCGTGCCTACAAGCGTTGCTGCAATTGTTCCAACAAGAATATCTCTATTTTTTATATGGGATAACTCGTGTGCAATAACTCCTTCCAATTCTTCTTTGTTTAAAATTTTCATTATACCGGTTGTTACTGCCACAGCACTGTTTTGCGGATTTCTTCCCGTTGCAAATGCGTTTGGTGTTGGATTATCCATAACATAAACTTTCGGCATTGGTAATTCTGCTTTCATCGCAAGTTTTTCTACCGAATCAAACAACTGTGGAAATTCATTCCGTGTAACTTGCTGTGCGCGATACATTGTTAAAACAATTTTATCAGAGAACCAGTATGATCCGAAATTCAATGCTAATGAAAATAGAAATGCTATCATCATTCCAGATTGACCGCCGAGTATGTTGCCTACAAGAAGAAACAATACCATCATTACTGTCATTAATATTACAGTCTTAAAACCATTCATTTTAACTCCTTTACTTTTTATTCACTTTCAAAATTATAAACTATTTATTACTACCGTCAAGTTGAACATTCTAACAGAATTAGATTTGTAATTGTTCCATAAGATTCACAAACCTTGAAGGTTGCTAAAACCTTCAAGGTTGTAAAACCTATTTGGATTTTTTTAATGCCTTGCCTTTATAGCCAATTATCTTTAAAATCGTGCGTCAATTTTTAGGAATAATATGCAGAAAAAAATAATCATTGCATTTGTTTTGCTTTTTCTCGGCAAAATATACGCACAAAGTACATATGAATTTTTAAGACTCGATGTAAGTCCGCGTGCGGCGGCGGTTGCCGGAAGTTTTGTTGCAAACAATGATGATCCTAACGTAGTTTTTTACAACCCGGCTGGTATAAATTTGCTTTCGAATACGCCGGCTTCATTTTCTTTTATGAAACATTTAATGGATATAAATTCGGCATCATTTGTAATCTCAAAAGAATACGAATCACTCGGCAAGTTTGCCGCTGCCGTTAAATACATTAATTACGGTAGTTTTACAAAGGCAGATGAAAACGGTACTAAGACCGGCGATTTTGGTGCCGGTGATATTGCATTAATAATTGGTTATGGAAATCAATTAGACAGCAATTTTTATTACGGGGCAAATATTAAATTTATCTACTCAAGTATTGATGAATATTATTCAAACGCATTAGCCCTTGATCTTGGATTACATTATGCCTTCCCGGAATCGGGATGGAATTTCGGTTTCTCGGTTTTGAATCTCGGTACACAGCTTTCTTCATTTATCGATACATCCGAAGATCTTCCACTTGACGTTAGATTTGGATTCAGTAAACAGATGGAAAAACTTCCATTTAAATTTTACTGGTCATTCAACAAACTTAATGAAGAGCAAGATTCGTTCTTTAAACATTTCCAGCAAATTTCCTTTGGCGGTGAATTTAAGCTCGGACAAAGTTTACGTTTGAGATTCGGTTATGATAATGAAAAACGGAGAGAACTAAAGATTGGTACGACAGCCGGACTCGCCGGATTCAGCTTAGGACTTGGTTTTAATGTTAGTTCTTATGTTGTAGATTATTCGTTCTCATCACTTGGATCGATCGGATCACTACACCGGTTTGGTATTTCTACTAGTTTTAATTGATAATTGCGAATTCACAAAACTCAGTTCTCAATTATCTTTTATACGGTGCTTTCAAATACTGTTTTGCCAGGGTATGTGAATCATTCCTTTCGCGTAACTTCAAAACTTCATTGTAATATCTCACCGCCTTATCACGCTGACCGAGTTGATCGTAAAGCATCCCTAAATACAAAACTGAATTGATTAAAAATCCCGATTCTTTTTCTTTATCAATCTCACGAGAAAGTTTTTCGGATATATCAAAATAATAAGCAGCAGAATCTGCAATATTTCTGTTCTTAAAATCCATCCCTAGATAATAACTCGCTTCCCTTTTATACCGCTTGTTATAACCCAGCATCCCCTTTAAAGATTTATTATAAATATCACGGAAGATTTTTGATGCTTCTTTATAATTATTTTCTTTTACAAACGTAACGCCATAATACTTTTGAAAATTCGGATTATTCGGAAAATCTTTTAGTAAAATATTTCCCCACTTGCGTGCTTCATCCATATTTTCTTCAAACTGAAAATTGAGCGTCATTAAGAAGTAGCGCGATTCCAATAAAGCATACCTTCCATTCCATGCAACATTTTCAAGTTCCTTAAGTCCCCTTGCTTTGTCACCTTTTGGGAAAAAGACCATAAAAGGTTTAACTACCGGGTAGCGCTGCGGAATAACTTCTGCATAATAATGATAAATTCCGAACCCAAGTTGTATATCTACATTTTTTGGGTTTGCTTTGTATGCATCAAAGACCAGCGCAAGTCCTTCTTTGCCGTCAAGTGCGGCATCGAACCAGCTTTCACGTATTGCAAGTAATCTGCCTCGGAATCCGAGCGAACCGCCTTTGAAAAACAATGCATCAACACTTTTTTCATTATCATCAATAATATCATCGCACATATCAATACATTCTTCAAGCTGATCATAAAATTTATCATCCATACTTTCATTATCAAGATCAAGCAAAATACGCCACCATGTAATCATCGCTTTAAAAAACTTTCCCGATGGATGTGTTGGATATTCCTTAACAACCATATCAAAAGTTTTTTCTGCCTTATCGAATTCAATACCATAAATCTGATTTACACCGGCTTTAATCAGGGAATCATGACGTACCCAATCGTAGTTTTGAGACGAAACCCGGCATACAGTAAGAAAGAGAAAAACTAAGGTGAATTTTATTTTCAAAATTTTTCCACAAAGTTTATAATACTAATTGCAAGCTAAGTAGCACCCTTGAAATATTCCATTCAAAAAAAATATACACAACTATACCACTATTTTTTTTCGGCCTTACAGCTAAAGTTAATCCCGCTGTGTAAAAGCTAATTGCAAACCCAGACCAACAAGCACAGAACCGGTTATTCTGCGGCGCAGCGATGTAAAACGTTGATTCTGAATAAACCATTTGCTGGCTGTGGTAACAACAATCACAAGTAAAGATTCATAAATGATATCCATAATTCCTAAAATTATTCCAAGCAGAAGAAACTGGATAAAAACAGAGCCGTTTCCCGGCTCAACAAACTGGGGAAGAAAAGCCAGAAAGAAAATTGCAACCTTTGGATTTAAAACCCCAGTAATGAATGCTTTTGTTATTGTTTTAGAAACCTGGCTGTTTTTATTCGGTGTTGTAATAGTTTCGTCTTTGGCGAGAAAAGTTTTAATACCGATATAAATCAGGTAAGCAGCACCAGCAAATTTTACAATCGAAAAAGCTTCCGCTGATGCAGCAAGTACCGCAGACAAGCCGAGTGCAGCAGTAACTGCGTGAAAAATAGTTGCAAGATTTAGTCCTACCGCAGTAATAACGCCAGCTTTTTTACCGGAACTGATACTGTTAGTAATAACAAGTGCTTGTGCCGGTCCCGGGATAAGAATAATTACAGTACATGCCGCTAAATATGTAAGCAACGTAGTAAACTGAAACATCATTTCCTTTCTAGAATAAAGTCGTTTTTACAAAATGTAAGTCGAGCAGTTTGCTCGACCTACAAAGAAGATTCGTAAAACTACTTCCTCTTTGGTCTATACATATCTGTTGCGTGCCCGTAAAATAATTCGGCGGCAAACATCATCGTTTCGGATAAAGTTGGATGAGGATGAATCGTCAATTCTAAATCTTTAACAACTGCGCCCATTTCAATTGCAAGTGTACCTTCAGCTATCATATCACCGGCACCAACACCAACTATTGCAACGCCGAGTATTCTTTCCGTCCCGGGTTCAATAATAAGCTTTGTCATTCCATCATTGCGGTCTAATGTTGTTGCTCTGCCGCTCGCTGCCCACGGAAATTTGGCAACTTCCACTTTAATTCCTTTTTCACGTGCTTCAGTTTCTGTTAAACCGGCCCACGCAATTTCAGGATCAGTAAACACTACTGCCGGGATTGCATTCGGTTCGAAAGCAACTTTGTGCCCGAGAATTGCTTCAACAGCAACTTTACCTTCAGCGGCAGCTTTGTGTGCAAGCATAGCACCGCCAACAATATCACCGATGGCATAAATATTTGCGTCTTCTGTTTTCAACTGTTTATCTACAACAACAAATCCGCGCTGATTCACTTTTACCTTTGTGTTTTCTAAACCCAATCCGGCAGTAACCGGTTTTCTTCCAACCGATACAAGCACTTTATCAAACTTTTGAATTGGCTCTGCAACATTTTTACCTTCAAGCTTTACTTCAATTCCATCTGAAACTTCTTTTCCCGAAGGGACGGATTCCCGTAATTCAACAACTTTAGTTTCAGTATAAATATTATCAAAAATTGTTTTTAACCTTCTTTCAAGTACTGCAACCATATCACGGTCTGCCCCGGGTAAAATTCCGGGCAGCATTTCAACAACAGTAACTTTACTCCCAAGTGATGCATAAACAGTGCTCAATTCCAATCCTATATATCCGCCGCCAATTACAAGCAAACGTTTTGGAACATCACTCAATTCGAGCGCTGAAGTTGAATCCATAACACGGGGTGAGTTAATTGAAATTCCGGGCACAGTTGCCGGTACAGAGCCGGTTGCCAGTATGGCTTTTTCATAAACAACTTCTTCCTTTGTTCCGTCAACTTTTTCAACAGAAAGAGTATTTGAATTAACAAACGTTGCGCGGCCATTTATATAATTAACTTTTCGTTGTTTGCATAACTGTCCAAGTCCGCCGGTAAGTTTATTTACAACTCCATTTTTAAAATCACGCAGTTTATTTATATCAATTTTGGGTTCACCGAATTCAACACCCCATTTTTTAGCTTCTTCTGCTTCGTGAATTAATTTGGCAACATGTAGTAATGCTTTGGATGGAATACATCCACGGTACAAACAAACACCACCGGGATTTTTTTCCAAATCAATTAAAGTAACTTGCATACCTAAATCAGCGGCAAGGAAAGCTGCAGCATAGCCGCCCGGGCCACCGCCTATAACAGCTAATTGTGTATTCATGCTTTTCTCTTTCAACATTTTTATTAAATTTGGATGGTGTTAAAATAGTAAAAATCAAAATTACATTTTTACACCAATAAAAATACTTAATCCCAATTTTCCTAAAATTTGAAAATTGATTATGAAAAAAATCTTTACGGTATTTCTTCTCTCTACAATCTGTTTTGCGAACGAAAATTTAAAACCTACTAAAGTCAGCAAACCTCCAATTATAGACGGAAAACTTAACGAATCAACATGGCAAGATGTTTTAACCGTTTCAAGTTTCAAAACTTTTTACCCCGATTTCAAAAACGAAGCATCTCAAAGAACAACTGCTTATTGTGCATATGATAGTGCAAACCTTTATTTCGCTTTTAGATGTTACGATTTGGAACCCGATAAAATAAAAACTTCTGTTTCAAGCAGAGATAATATTCGTTCAGATGACTGGGTTTGTATCAACCTCGATTCATTCAACGATCAGCAATCACTTTATGCTTTTTATGTTAATCCTAATGGAATACAAACAGACAGCCGCTTTGCCGCCGGTCAGGAAGATTTTAGTGCCGATTTTGTTTGGTACAGCGCCGGTGAACTGCTGCCGGATGGTTATACCATCGAGATAGCTATACCATTAAAGAGCATTCGTTATGCAGATGGTAACCCGGTTACAATGTCAATCTTCTTAGAAAGATTTATCAGCAGACTCTCCGAACATTCTTCTTACCCGGAATTAGATCCGGCAATGGGCATGGCATTTCTTGTTCAGATGGAACCGATAGAATATTATGATCTTAATCAGAATAATTTATTCGAACTATTACCGGCATTCACATACTCGCAGAAATATTTACGACAAGAGAACGAATTAGTTAAGTACGAAAATAAAGGTGAGATAAGTTTAACAACTAAGTATGGTATAACATCAAATTTAATTTTAGATGCAACGTACAATCCCGATTTCAGCCAGATAGAAGCAGACGCCGGTCAAGTTGATGTTAATCTTCGTTATGCTCTCTACTATCCCGAAAAGCGTCCTTTCTTTTTAGAAGGGAGTGAAATATTCAACATCGCAGCAACAAGCACTTCGGAAATTGATCCGCTTGGTTCTTTAGTTCATACAAGAAATATCATAAATCCTATTACCGGAATTAAACTTTCAGGGAAAATAGGCGCCTTGAATACACTCGCTCTTCTTTATGGAATGGATGAGCAAACACCCGACACATCAGGCAGCACAAATTATGCACACTTCCCGGTACTGCGGTATAAACGTACACTTTTTGACGATAGTTACATTGGAGTTATTTATAGCGGAAAGGAAATAAATAATACTTACAATCGTTCCGGTGGAATTGATGGAATTATCAGGTTAACTCAATCAAGTACATTTGAATGGAACGGGATTTTTTCTTCGTCAAAATTATCCGAATATGATACGAATGAAAACGGGTCTGCAATAAGTCTTCGTTACAATTATGATACGCGCGATCTTTACTATGATTTTTCTCTAAAAAATATTTCAGAAAATTTTAACGTTGAAACCGGTTATATAACACGCACTGGAATTTTTTCCGCCGCCGGATTGGTAAGACCGAAAGTTTACCCGGAAAATTCATTTGTATCAAGAATCGATTTTGAAGCATTCTCAGCCCAGATGCAAGATAAACCAAGCAGCATATGGGAGACGTATAATTATTTAAGTGCACAGACTTTTTTTCTCGGTTCATTAAACACAAAGATAAAGTACACTTATTCAACTGAAGTTTATCTTGGTGAAAAATTTGAGACCGGTGGTTTCGGCGCATCATTTGGCGGACTTATACAAACACAAATTTCATTTTCCTTGGTATATAAATCGATGGATGCAATTTATTACTCTTCGTTGCCATACCAGGGTAAAGTAAATACATTTTCTGCAATCTTTGTATTTAAGCCCACAACCAACATTGAATCTTACTCATCATTAATCTATTCCAAATTCAAACGCTCATCAAATGATGAAATTATTTTTGAGTACCCGATTGTAAGAGAAAAATTAACCTATCAACTAAATAAGTATTTGTTTTTTAGAGGTATAATTGAATACAATAAATTCAAACGCCAGTTAATTACAGATTTTCTCGTTTCGTTTACATATGTACCCGGAACCGTTGTTCATATTGGTTATGGCTCGCTCTATCAAAAAAATGAATGGGATGAAATACAAAACAGATATATCGATGTAAAATCATTCGATGAAGCACAACGCGGACTTTTCTTTAAGATGAGTTACTTGTGGAGGATTTAGTAATTCTTAGAGACCTCTGAAAAATATCACTAGTCATTTCGACCAAAGGGAGAAATCTTTGCTTTTGATAAGATTTCTCAGTCGCTTCGCTCTCCGAAGCGGGCGCTCCTTCTTCCTTAGGAATGCCTATGGCAGAAATGACATCTTCTAATTGTTCAGAAGTTTCTCTTAATTAATTGTAATTCTTCTTTATGTGCAATTTTCATATTGAAAATTTTTTTTGACGAATTATTTCTGCTCTACTATTATATAGATTAACTTTCTAAGTATCCTGGTTTCATCAGAACATGGGTTGATACTATGAATATCGTCAAAAAAATTTCAGTTAATCTGCACCTACTCATTTTTTTCTTTCTATTGAATACATACACCATTCATCCCGAAATAAAATTCAGCAATATAACCCTTAAGCATGGCTTGCCTTCAAATAGAACAAATTATTGTATTAAAGACAGTTATAGTTTTATATGGATTGCGACAGATAATGGTTTATGCCGCTTTGACGGAACTCGTATAACTGTTTTCAGTACTAGAAACCAAGAACAGTATGGTCTCACAGAAAATAATATTCAATACTTATATCAAAAAAACAAAAATGAAATATTAATTTTGAGTTATGATGGTTCTTTATTTTCATATGATTACCAAACCGGTAAATTTCAAAATTGCGGATTAGAGTATTCATCGCTCGCAAATAAACAAATCATTTACTTTTTTAAGGATAGCAAAAAGAATTTCTGGTTCAGCACCTCAGAAGGTTTAATCAAAACAGATTCGGTATTTAGGTTCTTAAATAAATATTCATTAGATAATTATAGAGCGGATATTACAGTAAGCAACAACATCAAATGTATTTGTGAAGATAAGAACGGTATATTATGGTTAGGAATGTACAGTCGGTCGCTTATGAGGTTTGATCCTAAGAGCGGCAAATTTTCTCAAAAAGAATTGCTTCATATTTTACCTCCTCTCCAGCATATTTCTTCAATTATTACAAGCTATGATAAATCACACCTTATTGTTGCTACCAGCGGCGAAGGATTAATCAAAATAAATATTAACGATCTTTCTTCTACAAAATGGAAGTTTGATGAAAATAATTTTAATTCATTACCGAGCGACCGCGTAACCTCTGTTGTTCAACAGAATGATTCTCTGCTTTGGACCGGTACATTAGATGGATTGGCAAAAATAAATTTGAACTCTAATAAAATTACTCGCTACGTACAAAATCCTAAAGATCCCTACTCAATAGTGAATAATTTAATCTATAATTTATTTTTTGATAATCAGCAGATTTTATGGATATCTACATTTGGCGGAGTTAGTAAATTAAATACAGCATTGGAGAGATTTGTAAAAGTCACACAGTTAAATCAATCTCATAATACTATCTCAAGTAACATTGTCAACCACTGCTTGGAAGATAAATTAGGAAATTTATGGATAGCGACTTCGAAAGGGATAGACGTTAAAGATAGATTGACGGGCAAATATTTTCATTATAATCTTCCGAAGTCGTCAATACATCATAGGAATGAGGAGATAGTAAAATTTTTTGTTGACGAAGATATTTGGTGGGTAGCTACATGGGGTGGAGGGATTAGCAAATTTATTTTCCCGAAAAATTTTCGTGCCGGTCAAAAATTACAATTCACAAATTTTTATCACGATACAACAGACAAAAATAGTATCAGCAGTAATTTTATAAGATCATTTGCTAAGGATAATTACGGCAATATCTGGATAACCACATGGAACGGTGGTGTAAATAAAATCGGCAGTACGGAAAAATCTAAAACAAAAATTAAATTTGAAAAATTTTTAGATACCGATACTTCTCTTACACATATAGCAAGTAATTTTACAGATAACATTTTAATTGACGGAAAAGAAAATTTTTGGATTGGAACTTCCAACGGTTTACAAAAAATTAATTTCAAAAGAAATGAAAGCAAATTAATCTACATCGATTCCGCAAAACACAATTCACCGTTAAATTCAGCAGTCTCTCTAATATTAGATAAAAACAAAAATGATATATGGGCAGCAACATTCGGGGGTCTTGTAAAAATTTCAGGAATAAATAGCGTCCGCCATTCAATAGATATTATAGATAAAGATCATCCCCTATGGTCATTAGTACAAGATGACGAGGGGGTGCTCTGGTTCTCAACGTTTAATTCGGAGATTGGTTCTTACAATCCTAAAACGAACAAATTAAAATTCTTCTCGATGACACAAGAGGTGGATGGGTTTGAATTCTATATCGGCGAACCGACAATTGATAAAAAGCATAATATTTATTTCGTCGGCAAATCCGGTTATTTATATTTCAAGCCGCAATCATTATACGAAAATAAATTCGTTCCCCCGGTTTATATAACTTCAATCCGGCAATCAGGTAAAGAAATTTTTTGCAATCGCGATATCGGCTTGATTAAAAATTTAGAACTTGATTACGACCAGAGAAATATATCGATTAGTTTTGCGGCTCTTAACTTTATTAATCCGGATAACAATGAATATAAATATTTACTGGAAGGACATGAAAAAGATTGGATCTCACTAGGCAATAGATCAGAAATTAATTTCGCAAATCTACCACATGGCAAATACAAACTGAAAATTATCGGCTCTAACAATGATGGTATCTGGAATTATACCGGTACAAGTTTAGCTTTGATCATCAATCCTCCTTTCTGGGAAAACAATTACTTCCGTCTTGTAGTACTTACTAGTATCTGTCTGTTAATATTTATGTTCTTCAATTCGAAATTTAAAAAGTTGAAAGCCGAGAAATACCAGCAGACTCAACTATCAAAACTACTTATTGAATCACAAGAAAACGAAAGAAGAAGACTTTCCAAGGAATTACATGACAGTCTCGGACAAAATTTATTGGTGATTAAAAACCAGATAGATCTATATAACTCTACACCGGAGAAAGATGAAAGTGATATTCAAAAAATTTCGGAGCTCGTTAAAGAGTCTATTCTTGAAGTAAAAGAAATTTCTAACAATCTTCACCCCCACCAGTTAGAACGGCTTGGTTTAATTAAAGCAGTCAAATCTATGATCAAGCAGATCGAATCATCGGGCAATATAGAAATAGAAACTGATCTTGACGATATAAGCGGTGTATTTTCATTTGAATCCGAGATAAATATTTTCAGGATAATACAAGAATCGTTAAATAACGTTATCAAACATTCTGGTTCTAAAAGAGCAATAGTTGAAATTAAAAACGATAATCAAAAAATTAGATTGAGTATTGCAGATTTTGGTAAAGGATTTGATATTAACAACAAAGAATTACAGCAGAAACTAAATGAGGGATTAGGATTAAAAAGTATCCGTGAACGTACAAGATTGATAAACGGAGAACTAAAAATTGATTCTAATCCGGGAAACGGAACAAAAATTTTAGTTTTGGTAAATCTGTCATAATGAATAAACAAACAAAAATATTTTTAGCTGATGATCACCCGGCATTTAGAGAAGGGTTGATACGAATTATTGAGCAAGAACAAAATTTTAAAATTTGTGATGAATCGGGTGACGGGAATGAGGCAATACAAATTATTAGGAAGAAGAAGCCTGATATAGCAGTTCTGGATATTTCTATGCCCGGTCTATCAGGGTTGGAAATTCTGAAAATAATTACAAATGAGAATCTCCCGACACTCCCGATAATTTTGACAATGTACACTGATGAAGAATACCTTGAAGAGGCGATGGAATACGGTGCAAAAGGTTATCTGCTGAAACTATCTACAACTAAAGAAATTCTTGAGTGCATTAAGACAGTACTCAAGGGAAATTTTTATATCAGTAAAGAATTACTTGACTGTCTGTTAAAAAACAAAAAGGTAAACGCAAAAAATGAAATTCTTGAAAAGCTTTCATCATTAACACCAACGGAAAAACAAGTTTTAAAATTAATTGGACAAAATAAAACAAGTGTCCAAATTGCCAGTGAATTGTTTGTTAGTTTCCGTACTGTTCAGAATCATCGTTATAACATGACGCACAAACTCGGTTTAAGCGGCCACAACAAACTGCTTCTTTTCGCAATCGAACATAAGAACCTACTTTAATTAATATTACTTCTAAGTACATCTACTCAATTTAAATTGAGTATAGCCCCCTATTTATTCCCCACTCCCAATCATCTAAATTATTATCGTCATCAAAGGTAGTTAATCTTGAAAATATTAATAGTGGACGATAACAAACAAATTAGGAATCTGATAAAGAAGATTTTAAAAAAAACTTTTCCCGACGTTATTGCTGTTGAGGCAACGGATGGAAAAGATGCCGTTGAGCAATTCACAAAAGAAAAACCCGATTTAATTACGATGGATATACTGATGGATAACATGGATGGAGTTGAAGCCATTAAAAAAATCATAAGCATATCAGATAAAACTAAAATAATTGTTATCTCACAGCTTCCCGAAGATGAATACAAACAAGAGACACTAAATGCCGGTGCTATTGAATACTTAAATAAAGAAAGTCTAACACTTCTGCCTGAAATGATTACAAGAATTTGCAAGTAAACTTAATATATAACAGTAAACGCGATAGGGGTGTTCTTTAATAAGTATGTAATTAATTATCATAAAAAATTATTGATCATATAATCAAACAAATCAAAGGAGGTAGAAAATGTGTAACAGTTTTTACTCATTTAAGAAATTAATAGTGTCGGTTTTGACCGCACTATTATTAACAATCCAATTAACAGCTCAAACGGCTGCTGATCAAAAATCTTTTCAACATCAAATCCCTAATAGGCCGGGTAACGCTGTTTGGTATACCGATCAAATTGTTTTCGACAACCCGCCATCGGGCACGTTTGATGCAGTACAGAGGAGTGACAGATCAATTTTCCTAGCTATCACAGATACTATTTATGGTTCTAACAAAATAATAATCTATCGATCTAACAACCTGGGTGTTACATGGGACTTTGTAAATTTTGTTGAACCAGTAGGGACAGTTAAAAATCTAAAAATGATCAGAAGCGGGCTCGATTCAATTTACTGTGCTTACCAGCAAAACGATGTAGTTTATACCTGGAACATTGAAAATAACTGGCACTTCCTTGGGGGTGGTTACAGAAGTTTTGATATTGCAGCTACAACTTCAGGCAGTCTCTATATAGTTGCCGACTTAGAAGCCACAAACGACATACATTATTATTCTTCAATTGATGGTGGAGCTAACTGGTCGGATTATGGTATATTAATAGACGCCGCCGCATATCCTAAAATATGTAAATCACAAACAGCAGATAGTTTACTAATCACATTTTATCATCCTTTAGAAACAGTTATTTCAAATTCTGCAATATGGGTTGCACGATTTAATGAAATTAATCCGGGTGTTATTGTACATAGCGGATTTCAGGAAGTTGTTCCTTCGGGTATAACAAAAAATGAATTTAAAGCTGCTCAAAATGGAGCTTACATTTGGCTTTTATTCGGTGAATCACTATCCAGCACTAATATTAACATTAGTGCTATGTCGAGTAATGATGGTGGTACAACTTACACCGGGCCATATGTTATAGCAGTAAATCCGGATGTTCAAGAATATTGGTTTGATATCGAGACAAATCAAGATTTAGGTGGCTTTGATCTTGTATATTATTCGGATAGTGTGCAAGTAGGTCCTTCTGATAACAATACCGACAAAGTTTGTTATCATTATATTTTCTCCGGAATATTCTTTACGTCAGTGCTTCAAATAAGTGAGCATCCCCCGTTTTGGTCGCCAAAAGACTTTAAGCCAAACTTGATAGAACTTCCATATGAACCTGGGGCAATTGATTGCGGTGTGCTATGGGTCGGTTTTGATGGCACAACACCGAAAGTTTTCTGGGATAGATACATGAATTCCCCGGTTGATGTAAAAGACGAAGTAACATTACCAACGCAATTTTTGTTAAATCAGAATTACCCGAATCCATTTAACCCGAGCACAGTCATTAGCTATAATATTCCAATAGTTGGCAACGTAACATTAAAAGTTTATGATATATTAGGAAATGAAATAGTCACGCTCGTTGATAAATATCAGCAGCCTGGAAAATATAGTGTACAATTTAACGTAGAGACGTTGCATGCAACGTCTTTACCAAGTGGAGTTTATTTCTATCGGTTAACAGCCGGGAATTTTTCGGAAACCAAAAAATTAATTTTTATGAAGTAGGAGTATAGATACAATTAGGGAATAACTTTCAAAAAGTTATTCCCTATTACATTATCCTTCCAAACTTAGCAAGAACGGATTTTCGAGTGCGTTGACAATCCATCTCAAAAATCTGAATTGTACTAATCCAATTTTTTCTAAGAATTGTAGTAATAACTTTCTGAATTGCTAGATTTTGCCGGCTCTTTTTATTGAAGCGCGGATTTAATACTTTTTACAAGTAATTTATTGCGACTTAATACAAACGAAAAAATCATGTTTCATAATCTTAAATATATCATTCACGTAATCATTGCCTTCCTATGTTTTTTCTTTTCGATTTATCTTCTTATACAATCAAGAGGCAAACGGCTGAGCAATATTCTTCTTGCTTTGTTTCTAATTACGAAAGCTGTCTCAGATATTAGCGGTGTGATCTTTCATTTCAGGGAATTGAAAGAATTAATTATTACCAACGTTCCGCGTTTGTATTACCTTGGAATACCATTTGAATTTATAAACATACCGTTACTTTACTTATATATCCTATCTCTCACACAAGAAAATTTCCGGTTGAAAAAAGTATATCTGCTTCATGCCATTCCCTTTCTATTTTTTTCTGTAATCATCGTTCGCTTTTTATTTCATGATGTAGAATTAATTAGAACAACAATCCGCTCGGCTTCCTTTTTTAACGATATCGAATGGCATGCTTTCAACTTGTTAATCTCTCTTCAGTTTTTCAGCTATATGATTTTATCTTTAACGCTTGTTAAGAGATATAGAATTTCCATCAAAAATTTCTTTTCGAATGTTGAGAGAATTAGTCTATCTTGGCTCAATTTTGTTATTTGGGGTTTTATAACATATCAATTGCTTGTTCTTTTGGAATATATTATCTGGAGTGCCACACAACAATCGTCTCCATTATTAATAGCTTTGTACATTTTTGCAGAAATAATTTTTCTAATTTTTATCTGCATGATCATTTACAAAGCTCTCGACCAGCCTGAAATATTTTTAACCAAAGAGAGCTTGGTTAAAGCAAATCCGGAGAACAATAAAATAAAGTATGAGAAAAATTTATTGTCGGAGGAAATTAAAGAAGAATACAAAAAACTGTTAATCAAATTCATGAGAACAGAAAAACCATATTTAGATTCCACACTTTGTCTTGACGATATTGCACAAAAAATTTCAATTCCGAATCATCACCTCTCACAAATTATAAATACTTCTTTCAAACAGAACTTCTTCGATTTCATCAACACATATCGTATTGAAGAGAGTAAAAAACTTCTATCTGAAAACGACGACCATAAAAAGACAATACTCGAAGTTCTGTATCAATCCGGTTTCAATTCAAAATCAGTTTTTAATTCGGCTTTTAAAAAATATACCGGCATTACTCCGACTCAATTCAGAAGAAATAATTACCCGGAAGCATAACACTTCTTCCATCAATCCATTACTCGCACTTAATTTTTAATAAAAAGTTCGATAGAAAATAGTCCGACCTTATTAGATAGGACGATTTTCGGTCCCGAACAAAATAAATTTGTAAAATTATTTCCAAGCAATTGGGGGAGAGAATGTCGAAACTTATATTATTAATCTCAGCTATTTCATTTTGTTTTATTCCGTTAGCATTGATATCCGGGCAAACTCAAAATCAAATTATCATTCCTCGAATAAAAGGAACCGTTACATTTGATGGATTGAGCAACGAAGCAGCCTGGGATGGAATCAAACCCTTCTCACTTATACAGCATACGCCTAATTTTGGAAAAGAGCCAACCGAGCGAACAGAAATTCTGATAGCTTATGACGATGACTACTTTTATGTAGCCGGACGACTTTACGACAGCGAACCTTCAAAAATTTTAGCCACATCGTTAAAACGGGATTCGGACAGCCCAGCCAACGACTGGTTCGGAATTATTATCGATACTTTTAATGATAAGGAAAATGCAGTTGGTTTCTTTACAACGCCGAGCGGCTTGCGGTGGGATGGCGCTACTTCCAATGATGCTCAAGGCGATTATCCAATCGAAACAAGTTGGAATACATTTTGGGATGTTGCTGTAGTTCAAAACGAAAGTGGCTGGTTTGTAGAAATGCAAATACCGTTCTCAAGTCTCCGCTTTCAAAAAGATAAAGAGAGGATTGTAATGGGAATAACATCTTGGCGGTTTATTGCTCGAAAAGGTGAAAGAGATATTTTTCCTTCTATTCCTTCTAACTGGGGATATTATAGTTTTTGGAAACCTTCACAAGCACAAGAAGTCGTGTTTGAAGGAATTCAATCACAAACACCTTTTTACATTGCGCCGTATCTGCTTGGAGGAGGCGGAAATACTTATGGACTGAACGCATTCAAAACAGCTTATACCAAAACAGACGATTCGAAATATGAAGGTGGCATGGATTTAAAATACGGTCTCACAAGTAATCTCACATTAGATGCAACTTTGAACACAGACTTTGCTCAAGTTGAAGCTGACGACCAGCAAATCAATTTAACCAGATTCTCACTTTTCTTTCCTGAAAAGAGAACATTTTTTCAGGAAAGGGCAAGTACTTTTGATTTCAACTTCGATGACCAAAATCGTCTTTTCCACAGCAGACAAATAGGAATAAACAACGGCAAACCGGTTAGAATTTATGGCGGGGCTCGTATCGTCGGACGGATTGATGAATGGGATGTTGGTTTTCTAAATATGCAAACAGCTCCGGTTCAAGATGTCTCTTCGGAAAATTTCGGAGTTCTCCGTTTACGAAGACGAATGTTTAACCCGTATTCATATGCCGGCGGTATTGTAACTTCACGATTAGGAAACGACGGTTCATTTAATACTGCTTACGGTCTTGATGGAATTTTTCGAGTGCTCGGAGATGAGTATGTTACCTTGAAATGGGCGCAGACATTTGAAACCAACAGAGGCAACCGGTTATTCTCGCTAACTCCTTCACGAATGTTAATCAACTGGGAGCGTAGAATCTTCAAAGGATTCAACTACAGTTTTTCTTACTCCCGATCCGGCGAAGATTTTAATCCGGGAATTGGTTTTGAACTTCGAAACAATTATTCAAAATATAACAGCCGTATTCAATATGGATGGGTACCAAGCGAAGAGTCTCTTTTGCTACGTACCCAGATTTTTTTTGACAGCAAAATAATTAACAACAACGATGGTTATACCGAATCTTCCGAGATTGGACCGGGTATGATAGTTACTACAAAATCAGTTTTTTACGGCGAGTTATACATTAAACGTTTTTTTGAACGAGTACCGGAAACATTTCAATTATCCGATCAAGCTGAAGTTCCGCAAGGGAAGTACACGTTTTACGATATCGAAGGCTGGTTCAATACACCAAGGCAGCTTCCTCTTTCCGGTCATATTTATTTTGAAGCCGGTTCATTTTATGATGGACAAAAATATGTTGTGGGTACCGGTTCAATTTGGCGTGCTTCGCCTAATTTGGATCTCAACGGATCGATCGTGTTCAACAGAATCATTTTCAGCAAACGGAATCAAGATTTAACCGGAGTGATTGCTAAACTACGGGCTTTATTTATGCTTGATGTAAAATTTTCTGCGGCAGTATTTATTCAGTACAACAACATGAGTGATGTTATTATTCTAAATACGCGTTTGCGTTACAACCCAGCTGAAGGAACAGATATTTATCTTGTTTACAACGAAGTATTCAACACAGATCGTTCAAGTGCTGTACCAAATCTTCCGTTCTCAAACAGCAGAGCACTGCTTTTGAAATTTACTTATACATTTACCCTTTGAGGTTAAGAAGGTATGGAAGGAAGTTTTCATCCTTCCAAGCTTAGCAAGAACGGATTTTCGAGTGCGTTGACTATCCATCTCAAAAATCTGACTCCATCTGCTCCGTCAATAATACGATGATCATAAGAAAGTGATAACGGCATCATCAATCGCGGCTCAAATTTTCCTTCTATATATACCGGTTCATAAGAAGACTTTGAAACACCGAGGATTGCAACTTCAGGCGAATTGACAATAGGGGTAAAATATGTTCCGCCTATTCCGCCAAGATTAGAAATAGTAAAACATCCGCCTTGCATATCTTCAAGAGATAATTTTTTATCACGGGCTTTTTTGGATATCTCGGCAAGTTCGATACTCAATTGTGTAATATTCTTTTTATCAACATCACGTACTACCGGGACAAGCAATCCCCTATCGGTATCAACTGCTACACCAATGTTAAAATATTTTTTATAAACTACTTCGCTCTTTTCCATATCTACGCTGCTGTTGAATTGCGGAAAAACTTTCAATGCGGATGCAATTACCTTTAGCAGCACACCGGTAACAGTTAATTTGCCGCCGGCAGCTTCAACATTTTTACCAAATTGCTTGCGGAGATTTTCTAATTCCGTTATATCGGCTTTATCAAATTGAGTAACATGGGGAATCGTAGCCCAGGCATAAGATAAATGCTCGGCGGTTTTTCTTCTGATGTTGCTCATCGGTTGTTTATCAATCTCGCCCCACTTCGAAAAATCAGGCAGCGTTTCTTTTGTAAATGCTAATCCTCCGCCAATAATTCCGCCTTGTTGTAGTTTTTGATTCAAAGCTTTTGCAAACGATTTTACATCATCAATGGAAATTCTTCCGCTTACACCGCTACCTCTTACCTGGTGAATATCAACTCCAATTTCACGTGCAAATCGTCTTACGGATGGTGCCGCCGGAACAACAACTTTGGAAATATCTTTGGGGATTGAGATCACTTGCGGCATGTGGGTATGTTCTTTGATAGTTGTTGGTTGTAAGTTGATAGTTGTTAGTTGTGGTGTGACAGATTTCTGTATTGTTTCATCTACTTTCTTCCTTAATTCAACATTCGAAATTCCTTGTTCGATATTCTTAATCCCTTCTTTCGTTTCAATAATTAAGACTACCAAACCCACAGCAGCTTTATCACCTTCTTTTACTTTAACTTCTTTAACAATACCTCCAACTTCTGTAGGAACTTCAACTGTGGCTTTATCTGTTTCAATCTCCAAAACAATTTGATCTGTCTCTACATTATCACCCGGTTTTACAAGAATTTTTGTTATTTGCGCTGTTGGAATCTTTTCACCGAGCATAGGAATTTTAAATTCGAAAATGTTTGTTGTTTGCTTGCCTCGCTCTTGCTTCGGTGGAGCGGGTTGTTGGTTGTCGGTCGTTAATTTTTCATAACTATTGTTTTTGATTTCATCCGTTGATGATTGATCTTTTACTTTTTCAATATCAGGTTGTGATGCTTGCTTCTCACTTTTCACATCTTGTGTCTCACTTACTTCAACGGAGATCAAAGGCTCGCCTACATTCGCTTTTGTTCCATCTTTTACAAATACTTCCTTTACAGTCCCGGAAATATCAGAAGGCACCTCAACAGTAGCTTTATCTGTTTCAATCTCAACTACCACTTGATCTAATTTTAATTGGTCTCCCTCTTTAACCAAAACTTTAATCACATCTGCGGAATGAATGTTATCTCCAAGATGTGGTAATCTAAAATCTACTATCATTTTTTTCCTCTTTTTTAAATTCTGAGTCACCGACTTCAGAGTGTGCCGCATAACTTAAATTTTGTTTTTTCTTTGCGGTCTTTGTGCATTCTTTGCGACCTTTGCGTGAAAATCTTTTAACCGCAGAGCCCACAGAGTTTACCCGCTGTTTTATAGCGGGAAGCCG
>DYJK01000015.1:24483-45784 GCA_020723165.1 Melioribacter roseus
AGAGCGCTGAGAGTTTTGCAACAGACTCTTCAGTCGGTGGCGAAGAATCTCTACACAATTCGAGTAAAAGATTTTTCCACTGTACTGAGTTTAAAGCATCATAAAAAATTTAATTCATCCTCACTATCTTCGCCAAAAGTTCTGTAACACGCTCTATCGGCAAACAGAAATCTCTAACCCGGATTAGTAGGAGATACCTCGCTTCGCTCAGTATTTATGATCTTGCCGGATTTGGTTTACCCGGATTAATTCCCAATTCTTTTTGTGCTTTTCTAACAACTTCAGGTTTTAAACTTCCCTCTTTCATCAAAGAATAAAGAGTGGCATAAGCAATATGCTTAGCATCCACTTCGAAGAAATCGCGCAAGGATGATCTTCCTTCACTTCTTCCAAAACCAAAAGTACCGAGTGAATGAAGCTTGCCCGGCAGCCACTTTGCAATTGCATCCTTAATAATTTGTACATAATCCGAAGCTGCAATAAAAACACCTTTTTCATCTTTAGTAATTTTTGATATGTAAGGTAACTTTTGTTCTTTATCGGGATTAAACATATTCCATCTCTCGGTTTCCTGGGCATCAAGGTGTAAATTTTTATAGCTTGTTACACTCCATACATCAGCGGCTACCTTGTAATCCTTTTCCAAAATATCAGCAGCTTTAATTACTTCATTTAATATTGTACCGCTGCCAAGTAAATGTGCTTTAGCTTTAGGTGTTTTAACTTCACTAGCCCTGAATTTATACATTCCTTTAAGAATTCCATCTTTAACATCTTTGGGCATCGGGGGTTGAGGATAGTTTTCATTCATTACAGTTATATAATAATAAAGACTCTCTTGTTTTTCATACATTCTGTAAATACCATCGCGTATAATAACTGCGAGCTCATAAGCAAAAGCCGGATCGTAAACCATAAGATTCGGAATTGTATATGATAAAAGAAGACTGTTTCCATCTTGATGCTGAAGACCTTCCCCGGCAAGAGTTGTTCTTCCGGCAGTAGCGCCAAGCAGAAATCCTTTGCATCTCATATCACCGGAAGCCCAGGCGAGATCACCAAATCTTTGGAATCCAAACATTGAGTAGTAAATAAAAAATGGGATCGTATTTATTCCGTGTGTTGCGTATGCTGTTCCGGCAGCCATGAATGACGACATAGAACCGGCTTCTGTAATTCCTTCTTCAAGTATTTGACCGTTCTTAGCTTCTTTGTAGTAAAGCAAACTATCCCTATCAACCGGCTCGTAAAGCTGACCGGCATGTGAGTAAATTCCAATTTGACGGAAGAGTGCTTCCATGCCAAATGTTCTTGCTTCATCAGGAACGATGGGTACGATTAAATGCCCGAGTTCCTTATCACGTAAAAGTTTTGCAAGAATTCTTACAAATACCATTGTAGTAGAAACTTCACGTCCTTCAGTACCGGTATAAAACTCTTCGAATAATTCTTCGGATGGAGTTTTAATCGGTTGGGCTTTTACAACACGTTTAGGAGTGTAACCGCCAAGAGCTTTTCTTCTTTCTTTTAGATACCTAATTTCGGCGGAGTCTTCTGCCGGTCTATAAAACGGTGCTTTAGTAACCTCATCATCACTGATCGGGATAGAGAACCGGGTTCTAAACTCTCTAAGTTCATCTTCATTTAATTTCTTCTGTTGATGAGTAATATTCTTTCCTTCACCGGCTTCACCAAGTCCGTAACCCTTTACAGTTTTTGCAAGTATCACAGTTGGTGTGTCTTTATGTTCGACTGCTGCTTTGAATGCAGCATAGACTTTTTCGGGATCGTGACCGCCGCGTTTCATTTTTTCAAGCTGTTCATCGGAATATTTTTCAACCAAATGAAGAAGTTCGGGATATTTGCCAAAAAAGCTTTCTCTAATATATTTCCCATCACGTGTAATAAAATTTTGAGATTCACCGTCAATAGATTCATTCATTCTTTTTACAAGCAGACCGGTTTTATCAGCTTCGAGCAAAGGATCCCAATCACTGCCCCAAACAACTTTAATAACATTCCACCCGGCCCCCCGGAAATTTGCTTCAAGTTCCTGGATAATATTTCCGTTACCGCGTACCGGTCCATCTAATCTTTGCAGATTACAATTGATCACAAAAATTAAGTTATCAAGTTTTTCGCGAGCGGCAAGCGAGATTGCACCGAGAGTTTCCGGCTCATCTGTTTCGCCATCACCAAGAAAAGCCCAAACTTTTTGATCGCTTGGTTTTTTCAAACCGCGGTCTTCCAGGTATCGTGCAAAACGTGCCTGGTAAATTGCTTGTATTGGACCAAGTCCCATCGATACTGTTGGGAACTCCCAGAAATCCGGCATTAACCATGGATGCGGATAAGATGAAAGACCACCGCCCGGTTTTAATTCTCTTCTAAAATTTTCAAGCTGCTCTTTTGTAAGTCTTCCTTCTAAAAATGCACGTGCATAAATTCCGGGTGCTGCATGTCCCTGGAAATAAATTATGTCGCCTTCGTGATTGCCATCTTTACCACGGAAGAAATGATTGAAACCGATTTCATACAAAGTTGCGGCAGATGCATAAGTCGAAATATGTCCGCCGATACCACTCTCTTCTTTATTAGCACGAACAACCATTGCCATTGCGTTCCAGCGGATTAAACTTTTGATACGGCGTTCAATTTCACGTCCACCTGGAAATGGCGGCTGCTGATTCTTCTGTATTGTATTAATGTAGGGAGTGTTAGCGGTAAAAGGTAATTCTACGCCGGCTTCGTGGGCATAGGTATCAAGATTATGCAAAAGTTCTTTAACCCGTTCCGGTCCGCCGGATTGCAATACATATTCCAGTGATTCAAGCCATTCTTTCAGTTCTGTTTCATCAAAATCGAAAGAACCGTTGTTTCTATTTTCATTCATTTTTTATCCTTATTACAGCTACACCTATAATAGGTTAAGATGTATTATTTTTATTAAATGCGGATTCAAATTTAAGAAATCTGCAAATTGAATACTAATAGATGGTTTATATTATAACGAGAGAATATTTTTTATAGTTCAACAAACTTGATTAACAATTATTTTAGAACCATCGAGTTAATTGAACGTCATAACCTTGGAAAGATTAACATTCTATTCTATTCTTTAAAAACTATCAGGAGCCAATTAATTGAGCCGCACAAAAATCTTTTTTCTGTTTTTAATTATAAGTTTCAGTAACATCCTATCACAAACAAGTTTAATAAGCGGTAAAATTGAAGACGCTACCAATGGCGAATCTTTAATCGGCGTAAATATTATTGTTAATGAAATAAACGGTTTGGGTACAGCTACAGATATTGATGGTAAATTCAAACTACAAATTCAGCCGGGAAGTTATTCACTGAAAATTAGTTATATCGGTTATAACCCAATAGTAAAAACAGATGTAGTTGTGTTAGCCGGCAAAGAAACTTTCTTGAATATTAAACTTACGCCTTCTGCTATCCAGATAAATGAGACTGTAGTACGCGCTGATTATTTTGATAAATCAATACAGACCAATAACCTAGCAACTGTTATGCTGAGCCCCGAAGAAATTCGTCGTTCTCCCGGCTCTATTCAAGATTTTCAAAGAATACTCCAGGGTATAGCCGGTGTTTCATTTTCTGACGATAAGAATAATGAATTGCTAGTCCGCGGCGGTTCGCCCAATGAAAATTTAACGTTACTTGATGAAATGGAATTACACTCAACAAATCATTTCCCGAATGAATTTAATTCGGGTGGACCAATAAACATGATCAATGTTGATCTTATCGAAAACATACAATTTTCTACCGGGGGTTTTATCTCTAAGTACGGTGATAAACTTTCATCAGTAATGCAGATAACAACACGCGAAGGAACACGAAGCAGTTATCTCAGCGGTAATGTTAATCTATCGATAGCCGGGTACGGCGGAATATTTGAAGGGAAAATAAATGACGGTAAAGGTTCGTGGGTTATCTCGGCAAGAAAAAGTTATATCAATCTAATTGCCGGTGCGGTTGGACTGACTGCTGTACCGTATTATTATGATTTCCAGTTCAAAGTTGCTTACGACTTATCTTCAAGCCAAAAATTATCGTGGTCCGGTATTTATGGCAATGATAAAATTTTAATCGAAGGCGAATCTGATGAAGAAGATAAATCTAAAGCCGGTGTAATTGATTCCGTTGGAATTGAAAGGGTTGATGTAAAGAAATACCAGTATGCAACCGGATTGACACTCAAAAGTATCTGGCAAAAAAATATTTATTCATCTACTACACTCTACTTCAATAAATATTACAATGATGTAAAGGTAGATGAGGATTTTACGGTACGTAATTACGATGATAACGGCAAACTCAACCTTGGTTCGATAATAAACAAACGGAACATTTACGATGATATCAGTCATAATTCAACCCTGGCATTGAAAAATGAATGGTATTGGAATTTAGATAATACAAACGAATTGAGTTTCGGTGGTTCTGTTGCTACCGGGGATTTTATCCAAACACTTCACATAACAGAAAATTTATCACGCTATTTTATCAACGGTCAGTGGACTCCCCCGGTAATTGTGCCGGAATCAAACCTTGATTATAATATCAAATTATTTGATAACTATAAATACTATGCTTTCATAAATGATAAAATAAAATTATTGAACAGCCGGTTAATTCTTAACGCCGGTTTAAGATATGATTATTTCTCTTACAGTAACAAAGGAAATATCAGTCCGCGTTTTTCCGGTACTTACTTTATAATCCCGGGACAAACAAACATTAGCTTTGCTTACGGTGAATATTATCAAACTCAAAGTTATCCAACTTACGGCGATAGGGAAAAATCAGATATAAACCGTTACCTCAAAAATTCACACTCTAGACATTTTGTTGCCGGCATCGAGCATATAATTGATGACGGTTTAAAACTAAATCTTGAAGCATACCAAAAAACATATTATGATTTACCAATATCGGAAGAGTTTATCCATTACACAGATAGAACTTTCAGATCCAACAAACAACTGAACATTGGCAAACAAACCATACAAGGGATCGATCTAATGATCCATCAAAAATTAGTTAAAGATTACTTCGGAACCCTGGCTTATTCAAGAATGTGGACAAAATACGAAGACCCGCGAATCGGGTACGAAGACAAAACATTGATTTCAGATTATGATTTTCCACATGTATTCAATTTAGTAATTGGAAAAAGATTTAAAGATATGCGCACAGAGTTAGATAAAAGTTTCTTCCTCATAAAATACATTAGCTACATACTTCCATTTTCAGATGATATGGAAATTAGTCTGCGTTGGCGGTATGCAAGCGGCAAACCTTACACGCAAAGATATTGGACCGAAACAGAACAGTATTATGAAGGAGGAACACGCTGGAGTAAAGGTAACTGGCGCCCGGTTAACCAGATTAACAATGCACGATTCCCTGATTACCACCGTTTAGATATTGCATTTAATAGCCGCTTTAATTTCGATAATTGGAGTATCGCAATATTCTTATCAATCCAAAATCTTTACAACAGAAAAAATATTGCCGGCTATCAATACAATTCGGATGGAACTGTAACTACCATTTATCAATTTGCGTTTTTACCCGTTGTTGGGATTGATGTGAGATTTTAAAATTAAAATCCTTAAAAGAAATTTGAATAGATAATTTTGATTCCATATAAGGAAGTTTTTCACCACTTCTTCAACTTCCAGAACAACAAGAATCCAACAACAGAAATTAAAGCCAGACCCATAACTATCAAGAACGCATCGGGTCTATCTTCAAGCGGAATTTTGACATTCATGGAAAAAGCGCTTACAACAAATGTAGGGACCATGATTGCAATCGTGATGATGTTGAGTGTTTTCATCAACACATTTAAGTTGTTGCCGATCAACGAAGCTTTGGCATCCATAAGACTTGCAAGAATGTTAGAATAAATTTCTGCTTGCCTATAGCATTGATTGTTTTCAATAATAATATCATCGAGCAGTTCTGTTTCTTCAACGTTAAAATTTAATTTTTGCGCGTTCAGTTTCATTTTTTCAAGCAAAACCGTATTAGAGTTAATCCCATTCTGAAAATAAACCAAACTCTTCCCAAGCTTAAATTGATTCAGCAAATATTTATTCTCCATCGATTTGCTAATCTTCGCTTCAATCTCATCCGAAAGCATATTAATAACTTTCAAATGTTCCATAAAATGGTATATGGAACGAAAAATAACTTTGAGTGTGGCATCGTTAAGTGAATTTACTTTTAAAAACGGTTTACCGTTAAAAAATTGGATTTCTTCATTTGTAACAAGAATTAGTCTATCCTTAAAAAGAAAAAGCCCGGCTGAATCAACTTTAAATAGTAATGGATGATGCGCTGTATAGTTTTTAGGTGTTTTAAAAATCACTGCCGTATGCTGCGGTTCAATTTCAAATCTTGAAAGTTCGTCTGCATCTAATGAAGAGCTGAGTGTATGCTCATCTATTTTATACGTTTCTACGAGTAATCTCTTTTCGTTCTCATCGGGATTAATGTAATGCTGGATTGATGCAGAAGGATTTTCAGTTTGTAATATTTTGCCCTCTGTAATGTTGAAATATTTAATCATAATATTTCCGAATAATAATTAAAAACAAAGTTTAGTTTTTTGCTTCTATATTATTAATTACTTTTGTTTCCAAGTGCCCACTGCCTGATTATGTTCTTTTGTGTTATATCTAATTTAGCATTAGGATGTATATAAGTATAAATTGCCAGCGGCATCTTTCCTTCATTTACTTCTTCCCAAATTTCTTTTTTATATTCTGCTTTTTTATCACTCTTCATTAATTCCCATTCGGAAAAATTAAGATGCCCTCTTCCTTCGCGGACATCTTTTTCAATTATCCAGCTTAATGGCGCAACACTGGTGTACCACGGCCATTTTGTTTCGTTAGAATGACAATCATAGCATGCTGCTTTAAAGAGATTTTTTACCTCTGCCGGGGCATTTATATCTGCAATAATTGGCGGATTGGTTTTTTCAATTTCTATAAACTGGATCCCGATGAAAGCTAATATTAACAAAACAAAGAAATATTTAAGGAATCTTCTCATTTATCCTCCCGATAAAACAGTGAATGAAAAAGAATTTACTTTTTATCTTAATCCAAATTTTTCTTTTTTACAAGTACCTTATCAACTCTTTTACCATCCATATCGATAACCTTGAAAATAAAATTTTCATATTCAAAACTATCGCCGGTATACGGAATTTTATTAAGCCGGTACATGATAAATCCTCCGAGTGTGTTATACTTATCTTCTTCCGTGAATTGAATATTTAATTTGTCTCTCAGCCCATCTACAAGATAACCTCCGTCAACAAGCATCGAACCGTCTTTTTCATAATAAATATCTTCTTCGGAGTGTTCAAACATTTCGGGAAGATCGCCAAAAATATTCTCAACAAGATCATGTAACGTTATCAATCCTTGTATTGCACCGAATTCATCAATAACAATTGCGGTATAATTTTTTGTCTCCCGGAATTTATCGAGTACCTTTAATGAATTTGTATTTTCGCTTACTATAACCGGCGGAATTATTATTGAACGGAGATCAACAGTATCTACAGAGAAAAATTTTTCAAGAAAATCCCTGATGCTCATAACACCTAAAATTTTATCAAGTGAACCATCGCATACCGGGTATTTCGAAAATTTGTTCTTAACAATAATTTCCCTGATCTTTTCGGTAGAATCGTTTACATCAATCCACACTACATCCTGGCGGTTTGTCATAATCGAATCGGCACGTCTATCGCCAAAACGGAAGATACTTTGGATCATTTCTGTTTCTTCCGATTGAAGTGTTCCGTATTTACTTCCTTGCTCAAGTAATATTTTTAATTCCTCTTCCGTAACCGGCGGCTGCGCTGCTTTTTTAATACCAAAGAGTTGTAAAAATATCTTTGTTGAAAAACTTAAAAACCAAATAACCGGTGAAACTGTGATTGATAACAGCCGCATTGCCGGTGCAACTAGCATCGATATCGCTTCAGGGTTATTAAATGCGATCGTCTTCGGAACTAATTCACCAATTACCAATGATAAATATGTTATTATAGCAACAACCAACACAACAGAAATTTCATACGCAATATTTTTTATCAAATCAAATTTTTGAAAAAAGGGAGTTACATCTTCAGCAATAGTTAAACCGCCGTATGCACCGGCAATAATTCCGATCAACGTAATTCCAACTTGCACAGTCGAAAGAAATTTTTCCGGTTCGCTTAAAAGCAAAAGAGCAATCTTTGCACCTTTCTTTCCTTTCTTGGTATAATCTTCCAGCCGGGCTTTCTTGGAAGAGACAAGTGCAATCTCTGACATGGCGAAGAAACCGTTAAGTACAACTAAAAACAATATTATAATTATTTCTATCATTTCAATTACGGGTTGATAATTTTATTTACTTCCTTACAGAAATTAATCAAGAAAAGAATAATCTGCTCAGGCGAATCATACCGATTCGTTATTTCTAATTTAAGTGTTTCTTTATTTTGAACAAACTTAACATTCTTTGCATAATTCTTATTTATGATTTCGAGCAAAAGAAAAAATTTATTCTTATAAAAATCTTCCCTATCGCCTTTAGGCAGTATAATTACTGCTTTATCTTTTTGAATCACAATTCTTTCGAACAATGCAAATGATGCATAGTAACGAAGGGTTGCAATGAAAATCAGTCTTTCTACTATAACTGGAATTTTTCCAAAGCGGTCTTCCATTTCTTCCTTTAACTCACCTACCTCATCAATTTTAAGCATAGAGAAAAGTGCGGTATAGAAACTTAAACGGTCGGCTTGATCGGGCATATAATCTTTAGAAATGCCGATCTCAAAATATGTATCAATTGTTGGTTCCGATCTATCAATTTGTTTTGGAAGATTCAGGAATACATCTTTGAATTCTTCATGTTTCAATTCTTCAACTGCTTCATCGAGAAGTTTCATGTAAAGTTCAAATCCAACGGAATCGATAAATCCGCTCTGTTCTGTTCCAAGCAAATTACCGGCACCGCGAATTTCGAGATCGCGCATCGAAAGATTGAATCCTTCACCAAGATCTGTATATTCTTCAATTGCTTGCAAACGGCGTATCGATTTTTTTGTCAATGAGTTTAACGATGGAACAAGAAAATATGCAAATGCTTGCCTATCGCTTCTGCCAACACGTCCGCGTAACTGATGAAGTTCTGCCAAACCAAAACGATCCGCACGATTAACGATGATAGTATTAACATTTGGAATGTCGATTCCTGATTCAATAATTTTAGTAGAAACGAGCATGTGATATTTTTTATTAAGAAAATCATAAATAACTTTTTCGAGTTGTGCCGGTTTCATTTGTCCGTGAGCAACGGCAATTTTTATTTCGGGAATATGTTTTTGAATGTAAGATGTAATTTTATCGATCGATTGAATACGATCGTGTACAAAATAAATTTGCCCGTTTCTTTTCACTTCATTCAAAATCCATTCACGGACTTTGAAGATATCGAACTTATCAACTTTTGTATAGATTGGTTGTCTATTTGGAGGCGGCGTAGCGATTATCGATAGATCACGCGCACCGAGTAGAGATAAATTCAGCGTGCGAGGTATTGGTGTTGCAGTTAATGTTAGTGTATCAACATTTGCACGGAATGCACGTAGTTTTTCTTTCGCCATCACCCCAAAGCGGTGTTCTTCATCGATGATAAGCAAACCCAAATCTTTAAACTTTATATCTTTCGATAGAATGCGGTGCGTACCAATAACTAAATCAACATCGCCCTTCTCTAAACGTTCTAGAATATCTTTCTGCTGCTGCTTCGTTTGAAATCTTGAAAGTGCTTCAACCTTTACCGGGAATTGTGTAAGCCGGTCTTTAAAAGTATTGTAATGCTGCTCGGCAAGAATTGTAGTAGGAACAAGCATCGCAACTTGCTTGCTGTCGCTGATAGCTTTGAAAGAAGCACGCACTGCAATTTCTGTTTTACCAAATCCAACATCGGCGCAGACCAAACGATCCATCGGGTTATCACTCTCCATATCTTGTTTAACTTCTTCGGTAACTTTTGTTTGATCGGGAGTGTCTTCGTAAAAAAATGATGCTTCAAGTTCTCGCTGCCAGATTGTATCGGGATTAAAAGAAAACCCGGAAGAAGATTTCCGTTTGGCATAAATTGTTATTAGTTCTCGCGCTGCTTCTTTAATCTGCGACTTTACTTTTTTCTTTGTTGATTTCCATTCATTACCGCCAAGTACGGAAAGTTTTGGAGGAACATTTTCTTTTGATGAATATTTTTTTACAAGCGACAAGTAATTTAGATTTACATAAACTACGCCGCCTTCAGCATATAATATTTTTATCGATTCTTGTTCTATCTGCCCGATCTTAATTGTTTCCAGACCGGTATACTGACCTATTCCAAAATTTTCATGAACAACAAAATCGCCTCTCTTAATAGAAGCAAAATCTTTTGTACGTGATTTTTTGTTTTTGAATTTTGAACTTAGTTTCGTCCTATAAGGTTTGTTGAATATTTGATAGTCCGTCAAAACAACAAGATTGTTTTCCTTAGCTATGAAGCCGTTTTTAATAGGCAGTACGAAAATTTTAATTTTGCCTGAATCGATAAGTTCACTTAATTCAGTATGATAATCGGAAAGTAATTCTTTCAACCGGCTGCTTTGTAATTCATTTTCTACGGCAATAACAACCTGGAAATTTTTATCTGAATAATCTTTAAGCAAATTAAAAAGTAATTCGTAATTTGAATTGATAACCGGAATTTCCGAAAAGTGGAAATTAAATCTATCTTCATGTTGTCCTATCGTATCTTCGATCAACCATCTCGCGTTTTGCTTATAAAAATCCGAGACTGAATTAATTACTGTCAACTTTTCTTCTTCATTCACTACGCTAATTTCATCCTCGTTCACTTGCTCATCATAAAGTTCTTCAAGCAATTCATCATCTATGTATTCATTGTTTTGCTCGTTTAGCTTTATCTCATCCGGCTTAAACAATTTTTCAAGATTATATTCATCGGCAAATATTAACGGATCATTTAAATAATCAAAGACTATCCCTGATGAATTTTCGTTCGTGTATTCAATAGATGCGGCAAGAGTTGTAATGTTAAGTTTATCGAGTGATCGCTGATTTTCCGGATCAAAGTGACGGATCGATTCTAAAAAATCTCCATCGTATTCTAAACGTACGGGCAATTTTTCACTGTAGGACCAAATATCAATTATCGAACCGCGTACCGAAAAACTGCCGGGACTATCGACGTATTTTTCGCTGTTGTAATTGATAGCATTTAAATATTCGATCAATTCATTGTAAGCTAACTTACCGCCGATTTCAATATTAGTTGTATTAACATCAATCTCTTTTTTCGATGGAAGATTTCTAACCAACAAATCATACGTTGATATAAGAATAAACTTTTCTCTATTTGAAAGATCGGTTAAACGCTCTTGCAAAGTTTCGGGAGTAAAATCGTCAGTTGAGATTATTATGTCATCATAACCCAAAATGCTCAGTTCAACTTTAATTTCATTTACTATTTGAATTGATGGACAAAGAATTAAAATCTGTTTTTCTATTTCAGCAATTGAAGAAACAAATAACTGTCTCGATGAACCGGCAAACTGCGAGACAAAAATTTTGTTGTTACTGAATTCTTTCAGTTCAATTTTTCTTTTCAACTCCGTGAACAAATGGACGCTGCTCAAAATTTGATTTTCGGGTTTAATCATCAGCAATCATTCCTTTTAAAATAAATTTATCCCCCAATGCAAAGCATTGAAGTACTAATTCCGTAAAACCGACGGGTAAAGTTAAGTGGTTATTATTAAAAATGCTTTCTCAAGAAAAAAACGGATTAAGACTACCTTAATTATATTTTATGCACACTCACTTTTTAAAAGGGCGAGCTTTTATATTTTTTGCCCTTATAGTAATGTTAATCTCTCTCTTTCATTGATAAGGTTGTTGTACATCTCAATAACAAAAAATTACCACCGGTTTTTTCCGAAGGAATGGCTTCGCCAAACTGACGGAATCCAAAAAAGAACTATAATATTCGGCTTCAGCCACATTAGCTTTGCGTGATGGGGCTAAAGCACATGCTTCCTTTTCTGTCTTTATTCCGTCTGCTAAAGCAGACGGTTATTAGGATCCAATAGTAAAAAACTGAATCTTACTTTGCCTAAAGATTAAACGAATTAATAAAGGTAAAAATATTTGAGACGAGTTTTACACCAAACACCTTTCTAAATTTTATCTTATTTTTGAAATAAATATCCTCCTACTTAATTAGGAAAATTACCATGGCACTTCTAAAAGCACCTAAACCGAAAGAATTATCATCAAAGGAATTGAAATGGACTTGCGACCCGAAAGTATTTGAGTTCGATACTACGACAACAATTAAACCGATAGAAGGAATAGTTGGACAAGAGCGCGCTTTGAAAGCCTTGCGTGTGGGTGTGGACCTTAAGAGTCCCGGTTACAATATTTTTGTTACCGGTTTATCGGGCACCGGAAAATTCACTACTATAAAAATGGTGCTTGAATCGATCACACCAAATCATACGCAGCTTTGCGACTATGCTTACGTTAACAATTTCAAAGATGAAGACCGTCCAATGCTTCTTGTTTTTCCGGCCGGTAAAGCAATCCACTTTAAAAAAGATTTATACCGTGCAATTACTTTCCTTCAAGAAAAAATCCCCCAGGTGCTCTCAAATGATCCATATTCATCTAAGAAGAAACAGATTCTTTCGGATTTCGGGAAAACGCAGCAATCCATGATGATTGATTTTGAAGATAAACTCCGAAAAGATAATTTCACACTTGGACAGATAAAGATCGGTGAATTGGCACGCCCGGAAATATTAGCCGTGATAGATAATCAACCGGTTTTTGTTCATCAATTAGATGAATTCATCCGAACTGAAAAAATTACGAAAGAGAAAGCAGACGAGATAGTTAATAAATATGCCGGCTACCAGGAAGAACTGCAAAAACTTTTTAAGGAAAGTTTAAAACTGACACAAGATTTTCAGGAAAAAGTTATCCAGCTTGAAACCGAATTCACAAGCGATATAATTAGTATGGCAATTGAAAACTTAAAGAAAAAATATAAAGACCAAAAAATTCATGACTATCTTGATCTGGTTAATGTAAATATCCTTCAAAACTTAGATGTGTTCAAAGGACAAAAACCGGTCCAGGAAGAAACTCCTACCGGAGTTGTGATAGACTATCTAAAAGAATACGAAGTAAATATCATACTGGATAATTCAGATACGAAGGATCAGCCGGTTATAATAGAAACAGCACCAACATACAGCAATCTTTTTGGAACAATTGAAAAATACAGCGATGGGCGCGGCGGCTGGTATGCAGATTTTACAAAAATAAAATCCGGTTCATTACTCCGCGCCAACGGCGGATTCCTTGTAATTAACGCTCTTGATTCATTCAGCGAACCCGGCGTTTGGAAAGCACTCAAACGTGTTTTGTTATATGGACAACTTGAGATTCAAGATCTTGCTAATTTATACCAGTTTTCTCCGAGCGTCCTAAAACCCGAACCAATAAATATTGATGCCAAAGTTATAATGATCGGCAATAACTATATCTACTCGATACTTTCTGCATACGAAGACGATTTTAATAAAATTTTCAAGATCAAAGCTGATTTTGATTACGAGATGAAACGAACCGATCACGCACTTACCGAATATGCGATGATAGTAAAAAAATTGATTGAGAATGAGAAACTGTTAGAGTTCGATAAATCCGCCATTGCAAGATTGATCGAGTACGGCTCACGTTACGCCGGCGACCAAAACAAATTAACAACACGGTTTGCCTACATTGCAGACCTTACACGTGAAGCAAACTTTTGGGCTAATGATAACGGTGATAAATGCGTTAACAATTTCCACATCGATCAAGCTTTTCAATCATGGAAAGAACAACACGGGTTATATGAATCAAAACTTACCGATATGATAAAAGAAGGTACAATTTTAATTGATACGGACGGTGAACGCATTGGAACTGTAAACGGTTTGGCAGTTTATGAAAGCGGACCATTTGCATTTGGAAAACCAACACGTATAACGGCATCAGTTGCGTTAGGCACCGGAAATATTATTAATGTTGAACGTGAATCCGGGTTAAGCGGCAACACACACAATAAAGGTGTGCTGATAATATCCGGTTACTTCCGCGAAAAATTCGGCAAGCGAATCCCATTATCGTTCACCGCAAGCTTGGTCTTTGAGCAAGGATATGGTATGATAGATGGCGACAGCGCCTCGATTACAGAAATTTGTGCATTGCTCTCTGCAATATCGAATATCCCGATAAAACAATATTATGCTATTACCGGCTCTGTAAATCAGAAAGGTGAAATTCAGCCGATAGGCGGTGTGAACGAAAAAATAGAAGGATTTTTTGATATATGTAAATCACGCGGCTTGGATGGAAAACACGGGGTTATTATTCCAATTCAAAATGTTAAAGACCTGATGCTTAAAGATGAAATATTAGCTGCGGTGAAAAAAAATAAATTCCGTGTGCATGCCGTTGAAAAAGTTGAAGAAGCTGTAGAACTTTTAACCGGTGTAAAAGCCGGCAAGGTATTAAAAAACGGTAAGTATGAATCTAAAACTGTTTTTGGTGAGGTTGAGAAAGAACTTCATATGATGAGGAAGAGATTGCGTCCGCCTACAACTAAAAAAAATAATTCAAAACCAACAAATGAGGATGCAGCAAAAAATTCTTTAAAGAAAAAGAAGAAGTAATTTCGAAAAACTGCGTAGGAATTTAAAATAAATCCAAAATTGTTTTTAACTCTTTCACAATTTTAGGATGCAAATCTTTTCCGGGGTGGTGTGGTATTACAATTCTAATTTTTTCTTTACGGTAAATTTTATGACTCCCTTTTTGGCGAATAAAGATGAAACCGGCTTTCAACAACAAACTCTCTGCTTCTTTCGAAGTCATGTCTTATACAGCCTTCAAGGGATTTAGAATAAGAGGGGCAATAAAAAAAGATTTCAAACCGAGTGAAGTTCTTTCCGCATCATTCATAGTCTCTAAATAGAGTTCTGCAGCTTCTCTAATATTTTGTAATGCTTCTTCAAAAGTATCACCCTGACTAAAACAACCCTTTAATTCCGGAACGTATGCATAATATCCATTATCATCTCGTTCTATGATCGCATTTATCTGCATGATTACTCCTTCTTATATTACTTCTCAATCAAATATATATAGTTAAATTTTTGTTATCAACCACTACTCAGTCACAAGTATTAATGACTTAATACAATCAGATGCTTGTCGTTCGCTTTTCAGTATATCTAAATATTTTAAATTTATACGTATGCTGATATATTCTGATTTTAATGATAAATTATAACTGTAATTTCATTCAATTTCCTAATCAATATACTTTTAACCCGAATTATGAAAAACAAATTCTGCAGAACAAAAATACTTGCAACTGTTGGACCGGCAATTGATACACCGGAAAAATTAGAAAAAATGGTTGATGCCGGTGTTAACGGCTTTCGTTTGAATTTCTCACACGGAAACTTTGATTACTTTGACCGTATATTCAATTTGATAAACCAATTATGTATCAACAAATCATTGCCTATACCAATCCTGATTGATCTGCAAGGTCCCAAAATCAGAATAGGAGAATTAAGCGAACCAGCTATAGAAATAAAATCCGGCGACACAATAGAAATTACTATTGATGATATTCCAGGTACAAAAACAAAAATTTCTACCAGTTACAAACAGCTTGTAAGCGATTCCAAAATCGGAAATGTTATCCTGATCGATGACGGTTTAATACGATTAAAAATAAAATCTAAAACAAAAAAATCTGTACTGTGCGATATTATCGAAGGTGGGACACTAAAACCAAAAAAAGGAATGAACCTTCCCGGGATGAATCTTAGTACCCCATCAGTAACAGAAAAAGATTTTGAAAATTTAGATTTCGCTCTTAAACACAGAGTTGATTTTGTTGCTCTTTCTTTTGTTAGAAACCCCAAAGATATTATTGATCTAAGAAAATGGATGAACAAAAAGGGTTTTGATAAACCGATAATTGCCAAAATAGAAAAAGAAGAAGCTATAAAAAATTTTGAAAAAATATTAGAAACAGCAGACGGAATAATGGTTGCACGCGGCGATCTTGGTGTTGAACTCCCTTCTTATGAAGTACCGAACATTCAAAAAAGTATTATCAAGCGGTGCAACGAAGCCGGTAAATTGGTAATAACTGCTACTCAAATGCTGGAATCGATGGTGAACAATCCCATCCCTACAAGAGCTGAAGCTTCAGATGTTGCAAATGCTGTGTGGGATGGTACCGATGTAGTAATGTTGAGTGCGGAAACTTCCGTTGGAAAGTACCCGGAACGTGCAGTAGAAATTATGAGTGAAATTATTTCGAATGCGGAACAAACTTATAAATTTCAGCCGGACCTGAATTTTTTAGTTCCCGAAGAGATGCAAGAAAAATTGTTCGATTCGATGAACAAAAGTATTTGCTCTATGAGCAGACAGATTAACGCAAAAGCTATTGTGGCATTTTCAAGTAAGGGAAATACTCCTTCAAGTCTATCTAAATTTAAGCCGGAAGCAAAAATTATTGCCATTTGCGATACTTTTGATGCAATGAACAAACTTTCTTTACGCTGGGGTGTTTCATCACTTTTCTATCCCGATATGAACGATAAATACCAGGTTATAGCTACTGCAAAAAAATTGATATTAGAGAAAAATCTAGTAAAAAAAGGCGATATGGTTATTTTCACTGAAGGCGGACCTAAAGAAGAAAACATTAGAGAAAACTGGATCAGGTTTGAAGTTGTATAAGCTACATCTACAAATTACGATTTACGAATTTTGATTTACGCTTTATAAATTTTGTAGGGGGTAAGAAAGTACGATTTTGGATTTAAAATAAAATGGCTAATGAAATAGAAAAATATCACCCGGCAAAATGGTGGGAAATTTCTGATAATGGTAAGCTGCTCTGCACATTATGTCCACGCTACTGCAAGATTGGAGAAGGACAATCCGGGTTCTGTTTTATACGGCAAAACATTGACAGTAAATTATATTCTGTAGGATACGGGAGACCGACCGGATTTGCAATCGATCCAATCGAGAAGAAACCACTCAACCATTTTTTACCTGGAACAAATATTTTGAGTTTTGGAACTGCCGGCTGTAATCTTGGATGTAAATTTTGTCAAAACTGGTCAATCAGCAAAGCACGCCTCGATTCAAATAATTCTTATTACGCTTCGCCTGAAGATGTTGTTGCATTGGCAAAAAAAAATAAAGTGCCTTCAATTGCCTACACATATAACGACCCGGTTATTTTCGGGGAATATGTAATTGATATTTCAAAAATTGCACGCGAAGAAGGTATTAAAAATGTAATGGTAACCGCCGGTTATATTGATAAGAATGCTCGCAAAGATGTTTATAAATATATCGATGCCGCTAACGTTGACCTGAAAGCATTCACCGAAACATTTTATCACAAAATTACTTTTTCTCATCTCAAGGATGTTCTTGATACACTTGTTTGGTTAAAACACGAAACCGATGTCTGGTTCGAAATTACGAATCTCATTATCCCGGATGAGAACGATAAAGAAGATGAAATAAAACGAATGTGTGAATGGATTTTAACAAATCTTGGAGACGAAGTACCCGTGCACTTTACTGCATTTCACCCCGATTTTAAGATGCTCGATAAACCACGCACACCTCATACAACCCTAACAAAAGCCCGTTCTATTGCCAAAGAAACCGGGATAAAATATTGTTACGTAGGAAATGTCCACGATATAGATGGGCAAACAACTTTTTGCCCGGGCTGCCATCGGAAATTAATTACCAGGGATTGGCACAGTTTAATCAATTATTCAATTTCAGATGGAAAGTGCGGATATTGTAGTTATAAAGTACCTGGATTTTTTTCTTAATTTTTTATAAAAATTTATTACTTTTTTTTAAATATTCTGAATATATTTATTTATGGGCAATATAATCCTATTTAGGGTTATTAAACAAAAAATAAGGATATCACTAATTAACGGGGTTAAGTATGAAAAAAATTATTCCCTTTCTTGTTTGTGCTGCATTTATTGTAGCTTTATCTTCATCAATCACAACAGCTCAGTTCAAAGATTTAAGGATTGGCAAGAAATTTACTGCAAGAGAAGCCAACCAACTCTTTGGTAATGTTAAAAATTCGGTAACAATTAGTAAAGCTGAATTAAAAGCTGCTGTAGCAAAAGCCGATAAGTATGTTTACTTCGCTATTAGGAATAACAAAGCTTACGTGTTGGATAAAAGAAGAATTTCTTTTCTTGATAATCAATTGTTTACTTTAGGAAAAAATGAGGTTGTTTATGTTTTCAGTAAAAGTGTTGTAGAAGATTTTCTAAACAGCACCGCTAATTTATCTGTGTCTTCTTCTAAAACCGGCACAACAAATATTAGCACAACCGGTTCTGAGACCATTACATTTGAACAACGAGAAGGTGTTTTTACAGTGAGCGATGGCACTAGTACTTTAGAAATGTCATATGCGTGCCCACCTATATGTGGATAACATGATTGAATTTCTTAAGACACTATATACAATAAGTCTAATCATTTGGTTGATTCCAGCAATACGTCAATACAAGACTAAGTATTTCGTATTCTTTTTGATATTGGCAATAGCTGATCCTATAATACACATAATTCGAATAACTGGAATTTACAATCTTTCTTACCATTATTATGTACTTATCACTTTTCTTTTAATATGTAGCCTACAAGAGAAAGAATTTTTAATCAAACTGAAATATTTCTGGTTAACTATCCTTTTACTTGTCATTATTGGTTTCTTTTTAGAAATATCTTCTAGTTCTCAACTACTATTGCTATTATTTACCAACACAGTAATTTTTTTCATCTTACTTAAAAATTATATTGTTGTATTTGTTGCTAAGAAGAACAGCATTTTTTTACTCATGTTAGTTTTTTACCAATTAACTAATATTTCGAAATTCTTAAACTTATTACTTGACTTTACTGATGCTACTGCATTTTATATTATTACAAGTCTCTTCCAGATCGCGTTCGGACTCTTCTTTTCAATCTTTAGAGAAAATAACTCCCGACTCGTTCTTTAGTATCGAGAATCCGTTATTATTTTCTCTAATCCTAACGGTTACCATTGTAGTGGTAATGTTTATCTTTTACCGTTACGTGATAATACCGATGCGGAAGAAACATCTGCAAGAACAAGAAAACTTGAAACTTCAGCAAGCCGAATTGATGGCTCTATTCGCAGAACTTTCTCCCGATCCTATTTTCAGGTTCGACGAAACCGGGAAGATTGTACTTGCGAATAATTCAGCACATCATCTCTTTCCATATAAAATATTGTTAGGCGGACAAGTAGACAGCATACTGCCGTTCATGAAAGGATTTAATATTCATGATATAATTACAAATTCAAAAACTTTGAATTACACTACTATACTCGGCGATAGTTATTACCAATTCATTATTGCCGGCGTTAAAAAATTCAGTGTATGCCAGGTCTATGGTAGGGATATTACTGAACTTAAAATCAAGGAACGTGAACTAAAAGATGCACTTGTTAAAGCTGAAGAAGGAAAAAAATTAAAAGAGTATTTCCTTTCACAAATATCACATGAGATCCGTTCGCCGCTTAATGTAATTATCGGTTACTCGGATATGTTCATGAACGAGTTTAAGCACGATCGTCCGGAACTGCGTGATATATTCTTATCAATCATCAACAACAGCAAGCGTTTATACCGCACATTCGACCTGATGTTAAATATGTCCCAGCTTCAAACCGGTCAGTACGAAGTTCGTTATGAACGCGTTAATATTCTCGCATTACTTACAACCATCAGGAATGAATTAAAAACATTCTCGGATGAAAAGGATATAAAAATTAATTTAATCAATATGCTGGAAGATGAACCAATTGTCACCGTTGATCATTATTCCATTGCACAAGTTTTTATCAACTTGATTGATAATGCAATTAAATACACCGAAAAAGGGAAAATTGATATTATCATTTATAAAGAGAATTTAAACTTATGTGTTGATATTTCCGATACCGGCATCGGTATCAAAAAGGATTACTTGAATAAATTGTTTACACCATTCTCTCAAGCGGATATGGGTTATACACGTCCGTACGAAGGAACCGGTTTAGGTCTTGCCCTTGTAAAAGGTTTTATTGATCTGAACCGTGCAAAAATAAAAGTTAATAGTGAACCGGATAAGGGTTCAATTTTTACAGTAATTTTAGATGGAGAAAAAAGATGGGGATTGCAGAAGTAAACAAAAGCGGAAATAATTTATCCGCAGAAAATAAGCCCAGACTCCTTATTGTTGAAGACGATTATGAAAATCAAAAATTTTTAGAGTTGTATCTTAAAAGATATTTCCAGGTTAAGGTATGTGATTCATCAGATACATTTTACAGCTATTTACAAACCGTAACTTTTGATATTATCCTTATGGATATCTCGATCAAAGGGGAAAAGAACGGTTTAGAATTAACCAAAGAACTTAAAAGTGATGAGAGCCATGCACATATACCGGTTATCTGTTACACTGCGCATGCTTTTAACACAGACAGAATAAATGCGCTGGATGCCGGGTGCGATGCTTATTTAAGCAAACCTTCCGATATCAGAACTCTGTTAGGTTCTTTATATGAATTACTTAAAGCAACAAAAAAAGATTTAATGCTCAGCCACTTCCCGAATCTTTCTTACACAAACGCATAAATTTAACCCACCCCTTCGTCACTCTGAGCGACTCGACCGAGTTCGTCGAAGAGAAGAAGGGGTGGGTCAATAATCTTCACTCCTAAACTCACCTTGCAGAGCGAGGGAGGTCAAAAATCTATTTCGTCAATACTTGTCCTACGTAGTTGTTTTTAACGAAGGAGGATCATTTTTTTCGATTCAACATATTTTCCGGCTCGTATTGTGTAAATATATACCCCGCTTGTCAGCTTGTTTGCATCAAAACTTACTTCGTAATAGCCGGCAGCTTTTGTTTCGTTAACCAATTCCGCTACTTCTTTACCGAGTATATCATAAACCTTTAATGTTACCATTCCGGCTTCAGGCAATTGATATTTTATTGTTGTTGTTGGATTG
>DYJK01000016.1 GCA_020723165.1 Melioribacter roseus
TGACGTGCGGAACTTCCTTGTGCAACCAGAACTATTTCACCAACACCGGCACCAGCAGAATCTACCGCTACTACAGTTGCTTCTTTCGGCGTGTAGTCTAAATTCAAGTGACGCACAATCAAAAATTTTGCACCGACAAGATTTTCATCTTTCCGGGTCGACCAAACGGTTCCGATTACTTTTCCTAGTATCAGTGTAACCTCGCAATTAAAATGGATAAATATTTTCTCTTATGCTTATATATTCTTACGGCAGTCAAAATTAGAATATTGTCAATTCTAGCGATTGTACATTCATTGATTCTTGTGTGGTTGCAACTTTATTAAAAAAATCTGAAATCTTCAAACTGTTAAGTGATTTTATTCTTATTGAATCAGGCGCTCACACGCATGTACCAATTTTTTATCACCTCATTCGTTCAAAAAACTCATACCGCACAAATCATTATTGATATTAAAGTAATGTGCAACTGTTTGAGCAATATCAGAAAAAGTTTTTCGTGTACCAAGATTTTTACCGCTTGAGTTTTTCTTGTAAAACAAAAGTGGAACATATTCCCGGCTGTGATCGGTACTTGGCGTTGTAGGATCATTGCCGTGGTCGGCTGTTAAAATCAATCGATCTGTTTCATCAAGTTGGTCGAGTATCTTAGGTAAATGGTCATCAAATTCTTTCAGTGCTGATGCAAATCCGGGCGGATCATTCCTATGCCCGAAGTAAACATCAAAATCAACAAGGTTAGCAAATATGAAACTCCCTTTTGAATCCCGGCACTCGCGAATTAGGTAATCTATTCCTTCTTGATTGGATTTTGTTTTCAGTTTTTTCTTAATACCACGATAATTAAATAGATCATTGATCTTACCAATAGCGATTGTTTCAATTCCGGCTTTATTAGCATAATCAAGAATTGTATCGGTGAATGGATCGATAGAAAAGTCCCTTCTATTAGTTGTACGCGTAAAATTTCCGACACTGCCGATAAATGGACGGGCTATCACTCTGCCAACTGCATATTGATCAACTAAAATTTTTTCTCTTGTGATTGTACAAATTTCGTAAAGCCGATCGATTGGAATAATCTCTTCGTGCACGGCAATCTGGAAAACTGAGTCTGCCGATGTATAAACAATCGGGTAACCGGTGTTGATATGCTGTTCGCCTAACACTTGAATAATCTCTGTTCCTGATGCAGCATAATTGCCGAGAATTCCTTTAGAACCGGTTTCTTTTACAAACTGGTCAATAATATTCTTCGGGAATCCATCCGGGAACAACGGAAATTCTTTTTTGATTACTAATCCCCCAATTTCCCAGTGCCCGGTTGTAGAATCTTTACCGATTGATACCTCGGCTAATTTTCCAAATGATGCTAACGGATTGCTTTGCGGTTCTATACCCTTGATCGGTATTATATTACCAAGACCAAGCGATTGTAGATTTGGCAAATTCAAACCACCTACGTATTCTGCAAGGTTAGCAAGTGTATTACTCCCCTCATCCTTATATTTATAAGCATCGGGGAGTTCGCCTACTCCAACTCCATCAAGTACTATGATTATAAAATTATTCAATGGGATTAATTGATACTTTTAACAGTGTTGCCGCCTTTTTCAAGTGCTTTCTTCAAAGCTAACTCTGCATTGTAAAGCACTTCCTGAACATCTGTTTTGTTAGTTGTGGAAGCCACGCCAATTGATACAGTAAAGGTTGTCTGTTTTGTAACAACAGAAACCGGCTTGCGCGCAATTTTAATTCTAAGTTTTTCTGCCCAAAGAAAAACATCCTTTGGTGCAGTATTAAAGAAATAGACTGCAAAGATTTTTTCGCTTAATCTGCCGAGTATATTAAGCGGTGTCATTTCGTCTTTGACCATTTGAGCGATTGCACGTAGAACTTTAGGGAATGGATCTCCTTCAAACAATGTATCTTGTTCGAGGAAATCATCTATGCGAATCAAAACAACTGCACCGTTTGTGTTTAACTCTTTACTTCTAACAAGATCAACAGATAATCTTTCAATAAACGAGTCATAATTTAAAGTACGTGTTTCTATATCAACCGAAAGGAGCCCTTTCAATATGCTTATGGATGAATAAGAATGGAGAATGAATGCAAACATCTTGGTAGCATTCTTTATGAAATTGACTTCGTTATTTGTGTAAACATTTTTCTTCAAACTCTCAAAACAGAGTACACCGTAATTCTGGTCATCATAAACTAAAGGGATTGCTAGGAATGAACCATCAAAACTGACATCCTCATTTTTAGAAAATCTTGGATATTCTGTTATCGATGTATCATCAATTTTTACCGGTGTTGCACTCAAGATTGATTTACCGACAATTGTTCCGCTTAAATCCACTTCTAAATTTTCTCCGACATATTTCAGAGAAGTCTTATTCATGATTCTAACAGTTTTAAATTTTCCTTCTGTCGGAAAATATGATACAAAAGTAAAAGCATCCCAATCGATTAGTTCCTTAACAGCATTATCCAGGGCAGAATAGAGTTCTGTTTCTGATTCAAATTTCTTATCGTAACTTAAAACACCTATTAAAGCTTGTAGCCTCTTTTCTGCCTGGGTTTCGGAATATTTTTCTTCGAATAACGATATGATTACCGAAATAACCCTTACAATTTTTCCCAAAGAATAAATTTGTTCGATACCAAAAGCGTCATTCATTTTCGAATCTAATGTTAAAATTCCGGTGAGGGATTTTCCGTAGAACAGAGGTACACCAACAAAACTTTTTATTCCCTGGGGTGCATTGTAATAACGTATAACATCAATTTCTGCATTAGTAGAAATATCGGTTAGGAGTTCCGGTTCTTCTTTTTGAATTATTTTACCAAGTATATCGTCTTCAAGATCAAATTTTTGTTTAGATATTTGAGTTGCACTCGAGACATATTTTTCAAGTGTTAAACGCCTCCGGTTTTTATTGTACCAAAAAAATGCCGCTGTATGTGCCATAAAGGAATCTTTAATAACACTCAGAATTTTTTCCAGTACAAAACCAAATTCTTCATCCTGGCTGACACCTTTCGGTAATTCTTCATGAACGATCTTTTCAAAATTTTCTTTGAAATTCGGCGGTTTGAAAAATTCTTTATTGCCGCGATTCAACGAAGGCGTAAAAGTATCGGCTGTGATTACTTCTATATTTTTATTCGGCGAAATAATCTTGAAATCTTCACCTTTATCCGGCTGATATTTCTCTAAGGTCGATTCATCGAGATCATCAAATTCATTTTGAGAAATAATTTTATCACCCACAGCATCGGGCTTGGCAGAATCGCGAAGAAATATTATAAAAGCTGCATAAATTATAAGGACAATACCTACAATAATTTTTATTATTAGTTCTTCGGTTAACAAAAGAAGCGCAATTAATATGGGAATGAATATAAATGTGAGCAGCCTTTTTCTGTATTTTTCAGATAATCCCATTCTACCACCGAAAGATGTGCAGAAAAATTAATTTACTACAAATTTTCACTCAATAATAAGAAAGTTTTGCGAATTTTCATAAAAGGTGAGTTTGGATGTGATTAATAATTTCTTTCTTCCCGATTCCCTTAATAGCCGAAAAGTAGAAGAGGTTTGTACCGGGTATTGCTTCCGGGAAAATTCTTACCACATTTTTCTTTAGAGCTGCATAATCCGATTGTTTTAATTTATCTACCTTGTTAAATACAAAATTGTACGGGATATCCTTCGCTTTAAGAAATCCGTTAAGCTGAATATCCAACACAGTGGGTTCGTAACGGCTATCCAACAGATGGAATGCAAAGACAATCTGTTTATTGGCATCAAAATAATCTTCAATCAATTTCTTCCAGTATTCACGTTCTTTTTGAGAAACTTTAGCATAGCCGAAACCGGGTAGATCAACAATGTAAAATTTATTCTCAACAAGGTAGTAATTAATCGATCGTGTTTTACCTGGGGTCGAGCTTGTCTTAGCTACACGTGAAGGCGAGAATAAACAATTAATAAATGAAGATTTCCCAACATTAGAACGTCCGCAGAGTACAATTGCGGGCAATTCACGTTTTGGCAAATCTTGTAAATTATAAACCGCTTTTACAAATTCTATTTTTTTCATTTAGTAAACATAAAAATGAAAGGATATTGAATACAAATAGAGTATATATATGGACATCCAGCACATCAAATCATTGTCGTTAAGATAGACGGACCATTTCTTTAAAACAAAAAAGAGTAACCGTATAACAGTTACTCTTTTAATGAACATCAATTATAAATTATTTATCGCCGGTTTTTCTAACCGTAGAGGTTTTACCTTTAGAAGGAGCCTTCTTTTCTTTTACTTTTTGATCGTCTGCTCTTTTTGCTCTTGGTGTTTTAGTTTTCGGAGCTTTCTTTTCTTCCTTTTTCTCAACTGTTTCTTTAGCAGTTTCGGTTTTGGGTGTTTCAGACCCGGCTTTTTCTTTTTTAGCTTTTTTCGGTTTTACTATACCGCTATAATCTACAAGTTCAATTATTGCAAGTTCCGCGGCATCACCCTTTCTCAATCCAAGGCGTACAATCCTGGTATAACCGCCAGGTCTGTCGCCAATCTTCGGTATAATATCACTGAATAATTCCTGGATTAATTGTCTATCCTTTATATCATCGTAAACATATCTTCTGGATGCAACAGAATCTGTTTTAGCTTTGGTAATAATCGGTTCAACAAATCTGCGGAGCTCTTTTGCTTTTGCAATAGTAGTTCTAATTTTTTTATGCTTAAGTAAAGAAGCAGCAAGATTTCTTAGTGTAGCGCGTCTGTGTTCAGAGGTTCTGCTTAGTTTTCTTCCTTTAACTCTATGTCTCATTATTTAACCTTCTGGGAAAAATGCTAATTAGTTTCTGGTTTATCTTTAACGTATTTATCTACGTCCATACCAAATTCAAGTCCGTAGTTCTCAACAATCTCAATCAATTCAGCAAGAGATTTTCTTCCGAAATTTCTGAATTTGAGCATTTCATTTTCGTCACGGCGTACAAGATCGCCAAGGGTTTTTATGTTAGCGGCTTTCAGACAGTTGTGCGAGCGGACGCTTAATTCAAGATCGTCGACATTTGTTGTAAGAATTTTTCTTAACCTTTCAGCTTCGGCATCTTTTTCACTCTCAACTTTTTCTTCTTCGGGTTCAGCATCAAAGTTGATGAATAATTGTATATGATCCTTTAGTATCTTAGCTGAACTTGATAACGATTCTTCCGGTGTAATGGAACCATCAGTTGTAATTTCGAGTGTCAATTTCTCGTAATCGTTTTTCTCACCGATACGAACATTTTCAACTTCATAACGGGCATTGACTATCGGGGTGAAAATTGAATCGATCAATATTGTTCCGATTGTCATTTCAGGAATTTTCTGTTCGTTAGATGGAACGTATCCTTTACCAACACCGAATTTCAATTCCAAATTTAATTTTGCATCCGGATTCAACCGGGCAATCAATAAACCTGGATTTAATATTTCAATATCGGGACAAGCTTTTTGGATATCTTCAGCTTTAAATTCTTTAATGCCAGAAAGAGATAATTCGCAACCGGTTGCTTTTTTGTTGATGATTCTCATTCTAACTTTTTTAAGGTTAAGGATTATTTCGGTAACATCTTCAACTACACCCGGTATTGTAGAGAATTCGTGAAGAACCCCTTCAATTTTAACTGCAGTAATAGCTGCGCCAGTAAGAGAGGATAATAATACTCTTCTTATTGCATTGCCTAATGTTACTCCGAATCCTCGCTCTAATGGTTGCACAATAAATCTACCGAATGTTGCACTTTTTGAGGAATCGTCTAATACAACGCCATCGGGCATCTTTATAAACGGATAGCTCATGTAGTATCCTCTTTTTTTAAATTTATAAATTACTTAGAATATAATTCGACTACTAATTGTTCATTTACTGTTAAAGGAATGTCTTCTCTTTCCGGAACACTTACAAAAGTGCCGGAGAGCGTTGCTTTATCTAAACTTAACCATGAATATAACGATGCATCTTTTACACGTCTCATTGAATTATGGATAACATCTAATTTCTTGCTTTTATCGCGTACAGAAATAAGATCACCGGCAGATAAAAGATAAGACGGTACGTTCACTTTGTCGTTGTTAACTCTAAAATGACCGTGCACAACAAGCTGGCGTGCTGCTCGTCTTGTTGGTGCTAATCCTAAACGATAGACAACATTGTCCAAACGGCGCTCAAGCAATTTAACCAAATTATCGCCCGTTTTTCCTTTCATCCTCGTTGCTTTCTCAAAATAATTTCTAAACTGGCGTTCTAAAACACCGTATATATATTTCATTTTTTGTTTTTCTTTTAACTGTGTGCCGTATTCCGATACTTTTGCACGGCGTGATTTACCATGTTGACCGGGTCCGTATGGACGGCGTTCCATATACTTACTAGCTTTAGTACTTAGCGGAATACCCAACTTACGAGATAATTTTACTATTGATTCTGTGTTTCGTGCCATTGTTTTTTATTATTTCCTTTTAATTTTTTTACACTCTTCTGCGTTTTGGCGGTCTGCAACCGTTGTGAGGAATTGGTGTTGTATCTTTAATAGATAGAATTTCAAGACCGGCAACATTCATAGCCCTTATAGCTGCCTCTCTACCGGCACCGGGACCTTTTACAAAAACATCAATTTTTCTTAAACCAAGATCATGAGCTTCTTTAGCTGCTGCTTCGGCAGTAACCTGGGCTGCAAACGGAGTGTTTTTTCTCGATCCTTTAAATCCATTTTTACCGGCAGAGGACCATGAAATTGTATTTCCATAAATATCGGTTATTGTAACAATCACATTGTTGAACGATGCTTTAATATGTGCTACACCCACAGCATCAACGTGAACTTTCTTTTTAGTCTTTTTAACTACCTTAGCCAATGTTGCTCCTTGTAATTATTTATTACTTCTTAGCTGCCACTTTTTTCTTGCCGGCAACTGTTTTACGTTTTCCTTTACGTGTTCGGGAATTGGTTCTAGTACGCTGACCTCTGACCGGTAATCCTCTCCTATGACGCAGTCCGCGGTAGCTTCCTATATCCATTAGTCGTTTAATATTCTGCTGAACTTCACTTCTCAATGCACCTTCAACTTTGTATTCAGAAGTCATTATCGAACGAATTTTTGCAACTTCTTCTTCGGTGAGTTCGCTGATTTTTTTATTCGGATTAACATTTGCCTTGGCAAGAATATCTGATGCTGCTTGTCTTCCAACACCAAAAATATAAGTTAATCCTATAAATGCTTTTTTCTGTTTTGGTAAATCTATACCAGCTATACGAGCCAAATCTTATTCCTCCTAAGTTTTAACCTTGTCTTTGTTTGTGTTTTGGATTTTTACAGATAATTCTAACGACACCTTTTCGTTTAATTATCTTGCAGTGCTCGCACATTTTTTTTACGGATGATCTAACTTTCATCACTACTCCATTATCTATATCTGTAAGTAATTCTACCTTTGTTCAAATCATACGGCGATAGTTCAATTGCAACTTTATCGCCAACCAAAATTTTAATGAAGTGCATCCTCATCTTGCCTGAAATATGGGCTAAAATTTCATGACCATTATCTAAACGAACACGGAAGTGAGCATTTGGTAATGTCTCTGTTACAATTCCGTCAATTTTTATTGGTCCTTGTTTAGCCATTAGCACTTCGTAAGTATTTCAGGTTTTCCTTCAATTATTGCTATTGTATGTTCAAAATGAGCAGACGGTAATCCATCTTGTGTTCTAACCGTCCAGCCATCTTCATCAATCGAAACTTTATAAGTTCCCATATTAATCATTGGTTCAATCGCCAGCGTCATTCCGTTTTTTAAGAGTGCCCCTACACCTCTCCTACCATAATTTGGTATTTGCGGATCTTCATGCAAATACTTACCTACTCCATGTCCGCAAAGATCTCTTACAACGGAAAAACCATTTCTTTCAACTAACGATTGTATAGCTTCTCCAACATTACCTAATCTGTTTCCCGGTCTCGCTTGTTCAATTCCATCGTATAAAGATTTTTCTGTAACATCCATCAATTTTTTCTTTTCACCGCTAATATTTCCTACGGCAACAGTTAATGCAGCATCGCCAAAGAAATTATTTTTTTCAACGCCTACATCAATAGAAAGTATTTCACCTTCTTTAAGCACTCTATTCCCGGGAATACCGTGAACGACTTCATTATCAACTGAAGAACAAATTGAACCCGGAAAATCGAAAGAGCCGGCTTGTGAATAACCTTTAAATGCGGCTCTCGCATCATTGCTTAAGATATAATCTTCGGCAATTTTATCGAGTTCTAATGTCGTTATGCCAGGTTTAACATAACGCTTCAATAATTGTAATGTCTCTGCAACAATCTGACAACTTTCTCGTATGTAATCGATCTCTTTTTTCGATTTAATTAATATCACAATAAAATCAATCTATAAAATTAGAATCTTCGCCCTTTTATTTTCCCGGATTTCATAAATCCATCATAGTGACGCATCAATAAATGGGATTCAATTTGTTGAAGTGTATCTAATGCAACTCCAACAACTATTAGTAAACTTGTACCGCCAAAGAATGATGCAAAACTTCCGGATACTCCAAATTTCGAAATGAAAGTAGGAAGTATTGCAATTACTGCAAGGAATACAGAACCGGGTAATGTTATCTTTGTCAAAATGTTATCTATAAAATCTGCGGTTTGTTTCCCGGGGCGAATACCCGGTATAAATCCGCCTTGTTTTTTCATATTCTCTGCAACATCTTGTGGATTGAATGCAATTGCAGTATAAAAATATGTAAAGAATATAATCATGATTGCATATATAAAAGCATACGTCAACGATTGATAAGTAAAGTACCCGGAGATCGAAGCAATAAATTCATTGTTAGGGAAAAATGATAACAATGTACTTGGAATAAACATAATTGACTGCGCAAAGATTATCGGCATAACACCGGCTGTATTAACTCTTAACGGTATGTACTGTGTTACACCGCCGTAAACTTTTCTGCCGACAACTCTTTTAGCATATTGAACCGGGATTCTGCGTGTACCTTGCGTAACTAAAACTACGCCGGCAATAATAAAAACTAATAAAACTATAATGATAATTTCAATAACCAAATTTCTTTGACCGGCAACAATCAAACGGTATTCATCGAGTATAGCGAACGGGAAACGATCGATAATTCCAATAAAGATTATCAACGAAATACCGTTGCCAATTCCTTTTTCAGTTATCTGCTCGCCCATCCACATAATAAACATTGTACCCGAAACCAAAAGCACGACTGTTGATATCGTCCAGCCAAAACCTCTTACTGCATCCGGTACGATAGGAAGATTGTTGTGTTGAATACTCATTAAGTGAATTGTTACACCCCACGCCTGGAATGCAGATACAAGAACGGTACCGTATCGTGTCCACTGGTTTATTTTCTTTCTTCCTTCTTCACCTTCACGCTGCAATTTCTGAATGTAAGGAACAACAGCGCCGGCTAACTGCAATACTATTGATGCGGATATGTAAGGCATAATGCCTAACGCAAATAATGCCGCATTTCTGAATGCACCCCCCACAAATAAATCGTACAACCCGAATAGATTATCGGAAGTGGTGTTTGTCATTGCAGAATTCAATAAGAATGAATCGATTCCGGGAAGAGTGATGTGAGAACCGATACGAACTATAATCAACAGAGCTAACGTATATAGTATCCTCTGTCTAAGTTCATGAATCTTAAAAATATTTCGGAATGTTTCTTGAAAAGTAGCCATTAAAATTTAATCTCTTTGATAGTTCCGCCGAGTGATTCAATTTTTTCTTTTGCCGATGCACTAAAAGCATGTGCTTCAACATTCAATTTCGTTTTTAATTCTCCATTACCAAGAATTTTGCAAGGTACAGAAGATTTTGAAACTGCACGATGTTTTAATAAAGTTTCAAAATTGATAACACCGTCAGTTACTTTTTTATCATCTACTAATTTTTGAAGCTTATCAACATTAACAACTTGATAGGTAACTTTGAACGGACTTTTAAAACCTCTTTTAGGAACGCGCCTTTGCAATGGCATCTGTCCGCCTTCAAACCATGCTCTAAACTTTGCACCAGAACGTGAACGCTGTCCATTCATACCTTTTGTTGCTGTTCCGCCGTGTCCGGAACCTTCACCGCGACCAATTCTTTTTTTCTTTTTATGTGAACCCTTTGCCGGTTTCAGATTACTTAGTATATCCATTTAGCACCTTATTCTTCTATTTCTTCAACTTTAACTAGATGATTTACTTTACGAACCATCCCTCTTATCTGGGGGGTATCGTTGTGTACAACATGATAATTCGGTCTGCCGAGACCCAATGCTTTTATTGTCAGCTTCTGTCTTTCCGGTCTATCAATTACGCTTCCGGTTTGAGTTATTTTTAATTTCTTAGCCATTTAATCCTCTATTACAAATTGAATAGCTCGGATACTTTTATTCCGCGCTTTGCTGCCATAGTACGGGCATCAATAAGATTTAACAATGCATTCAATGTTGCCTTTACTTGATTATGCGGATTTGATGATCCGAGAGATTTTGTTAATACATCTTGAACACCGGCGGCTTCAAGTACAGCACGCACTCCTCCCCCGGCAATAAGGCCGGTTCCAGGGGTTGCCGGTTTTAGTAATACTTGCCCGGCACCGAACTTGCCAATTATCGAATGCGGAATAGTACCTTTTGCAATCGTAACTCTGTAAACATTTTTCTTAGCATCATCAATACCTTTCGAAATGGCATCTGTTACTTCGTTAGCTTTACCTAATCCAACACCAACATGACCATTGCCATCGCCTACAACTACAATTGCGTTAAAGCTGAATCTTCTACCGCCTTTAACTACTTTGGCAACTCTATTAATGTGAACAATTTTTTCTTTTAGGTTCTCTAATCCTGAAACTTTTTTGTTCTTGAAATTCAATGTTAACTCCTTGTTTCAACCATTCACTGTTTTTAATTTTTTGGCTGCCGGGGGAGGATTCGAACCTCCACATACGGCTCCAAAGGCCGCTGTCCTGCCATTAGACGACCCGGCAATCACAATTTCAAATACTTAAAATTTAAGACCGCCTTCGCGGGCACCATCGGCTACTGCTTTTATTCTGCCGTGATATGTAAATCCATTTCTATCAAATACTACTGTTGCTATTCCTTTTTCTGATGCACGTTTTGCTACTAATTTTCCTACTAATTTACTTTTAGAAGTTTTACCTTTGCTGGTTTTTAGTTCTTCTGCCAGCTCTTTAGATTTTGTAGAAGCTTCTACTAATGTTATCCCTTTGACATCATCAATTATCTGTGCATATATATGATTTAAGCTTCTGAATACACTCAATCTTGGTCTTTCTGGTGTACCGGATATTTTACTTCTTACTCTAACTTTTTTACGAATTCTTTTTTTATTATCCTTCAAAAACATTTTAACAATCTCCTAATTATTTACCGGCTGTTTTACCAGCTTTACGTACAATAACTTCGTTGGAATATTTTACACCCTTACCTTTATACGGTTCAGGTTTCTTGAATGATCTTATCTTCGCAGCGATCAATCCTACAAGTTCCTTATCACTCCCCGAAATTTTTACTTGAGTAGGAGCCGGAACTTCCATTTTTATTCCATCCGGGGGCAGAAAATATATTGGATGGGAATAACCCAAACTGAACAATACAGCATTGCCTTTGGCTTCAGCTTTGTAACCAACACCAACAATATCCAAAGATTTTGAATATCCTTCGGTTACTCCTTTAATCATATTATTGATTAAAGCACGGGTTAAACCGTGTAATGACCTATTCTCTTTAGAATCATCCGGGCGCGTTACTGTTATTTCTTCTTTACCAATTTCAACTTTAATATTGGGATGAACTTTCATCGCCAGTTCACCTAGCTTACCTTTAACTTTGATTACTCCATTGCTTAAGTTAACTGTAACATCTTTTATTGGTATCGGTTTTTTACCTATACGGGACACTTTTTACCTCGTTAAAATTTTACCAAACATGGCAAATTACTTCGCCGCCAACTTCTTCTTTTCTGGCTTGTCTATCTGTTAATAACCCTTTAGATGTAGATACGATAGCAATTCCTAATCCATTCAATACTTTCGGAAGATCATCTTTACCTATATATAAATGCAAACCCGGCGTACTTATTCTTTTAATTCCGGTTATTGAGGGCACACCATTTATATATTGTAAATGAACTCTCAGTACGTTCTGTTTATTATCTTCAACAATATTATAATCTCTTATGAACTTATTGTTCTTAAGGATTTCAGCCAGACTAATTTTAGTTTTTGATGATGGGATATCAACAAATTTTTTTCTGGCTTTAACAGCATTCCTAATTCGTGTTAAAAAATCTGCAATCGGATCGGTTACCGGCATTTACTATTCTCCTCTAATTACCAACTTGATTTCTTTACGCCTGGAATTTCTCCGCGTAAAGCCATTTCTCTTAATACTAATCGGGATATGCCAAATTTTCTGTAATATCCCCTTGGTCTGCCTGATATTTGGCATCTGTTGTGTGCACGAGTTAAAGATGAATTACGAGGAAGCTCTTGCAATGCATCATAATCACCTTTCGCTTTTAATTCTTTTCTTTTTTCAGCGTATTTCTTGTACAATTTGGCTCTTTTAACTTCACGAGCAAGTAAGCTTTTTCTTGCCATGTTTACCCTTTAATTAATTTCTTTTTTTCTGAACGGGATACCAAACGCATTCAGTAATTCATATGATTCTTTGTCTGACTTTGCAGTTGTAACAAATGTAATATCCATTCCTAAAACTTTAGTAACCTTATCAACATTTATTTCTGCAAAAATAATCTGTTCTTTAACTCCCAAAGTATAGTTGCCTCTTCCGTCAAATGATTTATCAGATACTCCTCTAAAGTCGCGCACCCTCGGTAAAGCAATAGTTATCAACCTATCAAGAAACTCGTACATTATATTGCTGTGTAGAGTAACCTTTGCACCGATTTTCATCCCCTCGCGGAGTTTAAAATTTGATATAGCTTTCTTTGCTATTCTTATTGATGCTTTCTGCCCGGTTATGGTTTCAAGATCTCTAACAGCTTCTTCTAAAATTTTAGGATCTTGAACTGCTGCACCAACACCCATATTAACAACAATTTTTTCGAGTCTTGGAACTTGCATCACGCTTTTATATTGAAATTGTTCTTTTAATTTTGGTACAATTTCTTTTTCATACTTAATCTTTAGTCTAGCCGGAATCTTTTCTTCAACAACTTTGGTTTGCTTCCCTTCCGGTTTAGATTTTTTCCCAGCAGCTGCTGAATCTTTTTGTTCTTTTGTTTGTTGTTCTTTTTGCTTTGCCATCTTCGTTATAAGTCCTTAATATTTTTATGCAAGCATTTCGCCGCTAACTTTGCTGATTCTAACTCTTCTCTTTTTACCGGTTTTATCGTCAATAATAATTTTTTTCCCGATTCTTGTAGGTTCACCGGTTTTAGGGTCTAAAACCATAACATTAGAAACATGAATCGGTGCTTCTTTTTCAATAATGCCGCCTTGCGGATTTTTTTGATTAGCTTTAGTATGTCTTTTACGAATATTCACACCTTCAACAATTACTCTATCCTCAACTGGAAATACTTTCAATACTTTCCCGGTTTTACCTTTATAATTACCGGTAATAACTTTTACTGTATCGTTCTTTTTTATCTTCATAATTTCTATCCTTAATTAGAGAACCTCTGGAGCCAGAGAAATAATTTTCATGAATTTTTTGTCTCTTAATTCCCTTGCAACGGGACCAAAGATACGTGTACCTCTTGGTTCATCCTGGTTATTCAAAAGAACAGCAGCATTTTCATCAAAACGAATATAAGAACCGTCGTTTCTGCGCACTTCTTTTTTTGTACGGACAATAACTGCTTTAGAGACTTCACCTTTTTTTACGCCGCCGCCCGGGATAGCTGTCTTAACGCTTACTACTATAACATCGCCAACGCTTGCATATCTTCTATTGCTTCCGCCAAGAACACGTATGCAACGAACTTTTTTTGCACCCGAATTATCTGCAACGACTAAATTTGTTTCTTCTTGTACCATGATTTATCTGCTCCTTATCAAACTTTATGATAAGCTATACGTTTATTACTTGGCTTTTTCAATTATTTCTACTAAACGCCATTTTTTTCTTTTACTCAAAGGACGTGTTTCCATAACTTTAACAACATCGCCAATACTGCACTGATTCTCTTCATCATGAGCCATGAGCTTGGTTGTTTTCTTAAAATATTTTTTGTAGATCGGATGAGCTACACGTCGTTCAATTGCAATAACGATACTTTTTTTCATTTTGTTGCTTACTACTGTACCGATCCTAACCTTTCTTCTATTTCTTGTCTGCATGGAAAAACAATCTCTCCTTATTTATTTGCCTTTGAGTTTTTTGCTTCTTGTAACTCGCGTTCTTTCAAAATTGTTTTCATTTTTGCGATATCTTTTCTTACAAGATGCAACTTAGCTGTATTAGTTAGGTTCTTTAATTCTTTCTGAAATCTTAAGTCCACAAGATTTTTTTGTTCCTCTATAATTCTTTTCTTTATTTCATCAGTGGACATTTCACGTATTTCATATATCTTCATGTTGTCAGATCCTCTTATGATTCTAGATCAGGTCTTTGAACGATTTTAGTCTTAATAGGAAGTTTATGTGAAGCTATTGTTAAAGCTTCGTGCGCAGTATTTTTATCAATGCCGCCAACTTCAAACATAATTCTTCCCGGTAATACAACAGCAACCCAGAATTCCGGCGCACCCTTTCCTTTACCCATTCTGGTTTCAAGAGGTTTTTTGGTAACCGGTTTATCAGGAAATATTCTGATCCAAACTTTTCCGTCTCTTTTCATGTGACGTGATAATGCAACACGGCATGCTTCAATCTGTCTGCTGGTAATCCAAGCCGGTTCCATTGCTTTTAAACCGTAATCTCCAAAATTTACAAGATGACCCCGGGTAGCTTTTCCGGTTCTTCTGCCTCTATGTGCTTTTCTGTATTTTACTCTTTTGGGCATTAACATGAGAGAAACTCCTAAAATTTTTCTACCAATACAATTGTATTGGTTACTTCTTTATTCTGACCGTTTACCTAAAATTTCGCCGCGGCAAATCCATACTTTAATTCCGATCGAGCCGTAAATTGTTTCAGCTCTTCCATGAGCATAATCAATATCGGCACGGATAGTATGCAATGGAATTCTGCCTTCTTTATATTGTTCTGTTCTTGCCATTTCAGCACCGCCTAATCTGCCAGAACACATAACTCTTATACCTTCAGCACCCATTCTCATAGCAGAAGTAATAGCAGATTTCATAGCACGTCTGAATGATACTCTTCCTTCAATCTGTTTAGCAATATTTTCAGCCACTAAATAAGCATCTAATTCCGGTCTTTTAATTTCAGTTATCTGGACTTTAACTTCTTTATCTGTCAATTTTTTTAATTCTTCTTCAATCTGAGCAATTTCTTTTCCGCTTTTTCCAATAACAACACCGGGTCTTGATGTATGAATTGTTAAAATTATATTCTTTGAAGTTCTGTCGATCTTAATAGAAGAGATACCGGCATTCTGCAATCTTTTACGAATATAAATTCTTAGCTTTTTGTCTTCGATGAGTTTAGGTGCGTAGCTTTTATTCTCGTACCAGTTCGATTCCCACCCTTTAATTATACCAACTCTTAGACCGATTGGATTAGTCTTTTGACCCAAAACTTCCTCCGATTACTTTTGTTTTGTTGCAACAACAATTGTTAAGTGATTTGATCTTTTTCTAATTCTATAAGCTCTGCCCATTGGAGCGGCAGAAATTCTTTTTAATGTTGGACCCTGGTTAACAAAAGCTTCTTTAATAAATAGATCAGAAACTTCGTGTTTAGTATTATCGTCTTTATTCATCAAGTTGGAGACAGCCGATCTTAAAACTTTTTCTGCCGGTTTAGAACTGTGTTTAGGAGAAAAATGTAAAATTTCGATTGCCTGATCTACCGATTTTCCTCTTATCAAATCAACAACCAATCTCATTTTTCTTGGTGATGAACCTATGTATCTCTGAGTAGCTTTTGCTTCCATTTCTAGATTACCTCAAAATTATATGCCAGTGGCATCACTTTACTTTAGTTGCTTTTTCTGCTTTAGTTCCCGGATGTCCTCTGAAAATTCTGGTCGGAGAAAACTCACCTAATTTATGACCAACCATGTTTTCAGAAATATATACCGGTATCATTTTATTACCGTTGTGTACTGCTACTGTGTGTCCAACAAACTCGGGAGAGATAGTACTTGTACGCGACCAGGTTTTAATAATTTTTTTCTGGTTGGACTCGTTCAACTTCCTAACTTTCTTCAAAAGTTTGGTGTCTATAAATGGACCTTTTTTGACTGATCTTGGCATAGATTACTCTAACTATTTTCTTCTTTTAACAATGTATTTATTAGAAATATTTTTTCTCTTTCTTGTTTTAAGTCCCTTAGCTTTTTGTCCCCACGGTGAAACCGGATGACCGCCGCCGGATGTTTTACCTTCGCCGCCGCCCATCGGGTGATCGATCGGGTTCATAGCAACACCACGAACATGGGATCTTTTACCAAGCCATCTGCTTCTGCCGGCTTTACCAAGACTAACATTTTCATGATCTAAATTACCGGCAACACCATAAGTTGCCAAACAATCCACGCTTACCATTCTTATTTCACTTGAAGGCATTTTTAATTGAGCATATTTACCTTCGCGCGCCATTAATTGAATTGATGCACCGGCTGATCTTCCTAATTGCCCACCTTTACCGGGTTTCAATTCAACGTTATGCACAAAGCTGCCAAGAGGTATCTCTTTCAAAGGTAATGCATTGCCAACCTTAATTTCGGAACCGGTACCGGACATCAATTTATCACCAACCTTCAAACCATCGGGTGCGAGAATATATCTCTTCTCTCCATCAACATAATGAAGTAATGCAATCCGGGTTGTTCTGTTGGGATCATACTCGATCGAAAAAACTTTTGCCGGAACGCCGTGTTTATCTCTTTTAAAATCTATTATTCTATATCTTCTCTTATGTCCGCCGCCTCTATGACGCGATGTAACTCTTCCAAGATTATTTCTACCGCCCGATTTCTTTAACGACGCGGTCAAAGATTTTTCAGGAGTTGATTTTGTAATCTCATCAAATGATGAGATGCTCATGAATCTTGTGCCGGGGGTATTTGGTTTTAACTTTCTAATTGCCATTTAATTATGCTCCGCAACCGGTCGTATTAAGCTTGACCGAAAATATCAATAGTTTGACCTTCTTTTAAAGTAACAATTGCTTTTTTAGATTTAGCAGTTCTACCGGTAAAACGTCCTCTCTTTGTTAATTGAGTTTTAGTTTTCCCTTTATGTCTAATTGTATTTACCGAAACAACATCAACACTAAATTTTTCTTTAATAGCTTTTGCAATTTCAATTTTATTAGCATCGATATCTACAACAAATCCAAATTTGTTAGGATGCTTTTCAGTAAGGTTAGTCATCTTTTCAGTAATTAAAGGTCGTATTAAAATGCTTTTCATCTTTAAACCGTTTTAGTTTAGTGTACTTGCCAATAAATTAACTGCACTCTTTTGTAAAAGAAGCACTTGATTATTCAAAATATCATAAGCCGAAGCTTTATTAGCTTCCAGGATATTTATTCTTTCAATGTTTCTTCCAGATTTATATACATTTTCCAAAGCGCCATTAGTAAGAAGGAGAGTTTTCTTACCTTTTATTTGAAGCGAAGAAAGAATTTTAGCAAAATTTTTTGTCTTTGGTGCTTCAAAATTGAAATCTTCAACAATAACAATCTGGTTAGCTTTAGCTTTATAAGAAAGAGCAGATTTTCTAGCAAGCGTAATGACTTTTTTGTTTAGTTTCTGTCTATAATCTCTTGGTTTAGGGCCAAAGATAGTACCACCACCAACCCAGAGCGGAGACCTTGTAGAACCGGCTCGAGCACCGCCACGACCTTTTTGCCGCCACGGTTTCTTACCACCGCCTCTAACTTCATTTCTTTCTTTTGTTTTATGAGTACCTTGTCTTTGGTTTGCTAAATAAGCTTTAACAGCAAGATAAAGTACATGGTCATTCGGTTCGATTTCAAAAATATCTTTTGAAAGCTCTACTTGCTCGCCAGTTTTTGAACCATCAGTTTTATAAACTTCTAATTTCATTTTTTATTTTGTTATTTATTAATAGTAACAATTGAATTAATTGAACCCGGTACAGCTCCTTTTACCATAATAATATTCTTGTCGGTAATAATTTTAACTACTTTAAGATTTCGGACCGTCACACCTTCATAACCTTTTCTTCCGGCCATTTTCTGTCCTTTGAATACTCTCGAAGGATAAGAACTTGCGCCAATAGAACCGGGAGCTCTCACTCTATCACTTTGACCGTGTGTTGTACCGCCGACACCGCTAAATCCATGTCTCTTAACAACACCCTGAAAACCTTTTCCTTTACTTTTGCCGGACACTTTTACTTTGTCGCCTACCTGGAAAATATCAACTTTAATCTCATCTCCGGTTTTGAATTGATTCAATTCAAAATTTCTGAATTCTCTTAAAGTTAATGGTGCAGTAAGACCGGCTTTCTTATAAACTTCTGATTGGGCTTTGTTAACCTTTTTCTCTTTTTTCTCACCGAATCCTATTTGAATAGATTCGTAACCGTCTTTGCCTTTAGTCTTAACAGTATAAACTTTGCAAGGACCAGCTTCGAGAACGGTAACCGGAATAATTTGACCGTCTTCCGTATATATATTAGTCATTCCTAATTTTTTAGCTAACAGACCAGGCATTTCTTTTTTCCTATAACTTAATCTCAATATCAACGCCGGCTGGAATTTCCAATTTGCTCAGCGCATCTACAGTTTTGTTGTTAGAATTATGAATATCAATTATTCTTTTATGAGCCCTAATCTCAAATTGTTCTCTGGATTTTTTATCTACGTGCGGTGATCTCAATACCGTAAAAACAGTTTTCTTGGTTGGCAGCGGTATTGGACCTGAAACTATAGCGCCAGTGCTTTTAACCGTTTTAATTATCTTTTCTGTTGATTTATCAATCAGAATATGATCGTATGATTTCAGCTTGATTCTAATTTTTTGACCGGGCACTTTTAATAATCTCCTTGTTCAGACATAAAGAAGGGAACCCTTAATGGATTCCCTTCAATTAATTTTATTACTCAATAATCTTTGTAACGAAACCAGCACCAACTGTTCTACCACCTTCGCGGATAGCGAATTTCAATCCTTCTTCCATAGCAATCTCAGAAATTAAATCGATCTTCAACTGAACACTATCACCGGGCATAACCATTTCAGTTCCTTCGGGTAAGGTAGCAACACCGGTAACGTCTGTAGTTCTAAAATAGAATTGCGGTCTATATCCGTTGAAGAATGGTGTATGACGCCCACCCTCTTCCTTTGAAAGGATATAAACTTTAGCTTCAAATATTTTATGAGGAGTGATGGAGCCAGTTTTTGCAAGAACCATTCCTCTTTCAATTTCGTTTTTATCAACACCTCTTAATAATAAACCGGCGTTATCACCAGCTAAAGCGGAATCAAGTTCTTTACGGAACATTTCGATACCGGTAATAACAGTTTTCTTATGGGCACCAAGTCCTACTAATTCAACTTCCTCATTCAATTTACATGTACCCCTTTCAACTCTACCGGTAGCAACTGTACCACGACCAGTAATTGAGAATACGTCTTCAACCGGCATCAAGAATGGTTTATCAACATTTCTTTCCGGAACCGGAACATAGCTATCAACAGCATCCATCAACTGCCAAATGCAATTATATCTTTCATCTGTAGTTACTGCACCGGAAGCACCAGCTTCTAATGCATGTAATGCTGAACCTCTAATGATCGGAATTTCATTTCCAGGGAATTCATATTTTGTCAATAGTTCTCTTAATTCCATTTCAACTAAGTCAATTAATTCCGGATCGTCCATCATATCAACTTTATTTAAAAATACAACTATTCTCGGTACGCCAACCTGGCGAGCTAAAAGAATATGTTCTCTAGTTTGGGGCATTGGGCCATCAGTAGCAGCAACAACAAGAATAGCACCGTCCATTTGCGCAGCACCGGTGATCATGTTTTTAACATAGTCAGCGTGGCCGGGGCAATCAACGTGAGCATAATGTCTATTTGCTGTTGAATATTCAACGTGTGCGGTTGCAATAGTAATACCTCTTTCTCTTTCTTCCGGTGCATTATCAATACTATCGAATGTTCTAACAGCTGATAAACCCTTTTGTGATAAAGCCATGGTGATGGCAGCTGTAAGAGTAGTTTTCCCATGGTCTACGTGTCCAATAGTTCCAATATTAACGTGAGGCTTACTACGATCAAATTTTTCTTTTGCCATCGAGTTACTCTCCTTGTTATTTTATTTTTTTTCTTATTTATTTATTGTTAACTAAACTGATTCAACTGATTTTTTTGATTGAGACTTTTCAGTAATTTCTGCTGCAACTGATTTTGGTACCTCAGCGTAATGAGAGAACTGCATAGTATAAATTGCGCGTCCTTGTGTCATAGATCTTAAAATAGTTGCATATCCAAACATTGTCGAAAGAGGAACCATTGCTTTTATTACTTGAGCATCTTTTCTTGATGTAAATCCTTCTATTTTTCCTCTTCTTGAATTAAGATCGCCCATTACGTCACCTAAATATTCTTCAGGTGTGATTACTTCTACGCTCATCATAGGCTCTAACAGAACCGGACCAGCTTTTAGTGCGCCGTTTTTGAAAGCTAATGAAGCTGCAACTTTAAATGAGATTTCATCAGAATCTACATCGTGATACGAACCATCATATAACTTAGCTTTAACGTCCACAACCGGGAAACCAGCAAGCACACCATTACGAAGTGCGTCTTGCAATCCATGTACAACGGGATTAATATATTCTTTTGGTACAGCACCGCCAACAATTGCGTTCTCAAATTCAAAACCTTTACCAGCTTCATTTGGTGCGAACTCAATCCAAACATGTCCGTATTTTCCACGTCCACCAGATTGTTTAATAAATCTACCTTCAGCTTGAACAGTTTTAGTAATAGTTTCTCTATAAGCAACTTGAGGTTTACCAACATTAGCTTCAACTTTAAATTCACGTTTCATTCTATCAACAAGAATTTCAAGATGAAGTTCGCCCATGCCGCTAATCAATGTTTGACCGGTTTCATCATCAACTTTAACTTTGAATGTAGGATCTTCATCACTCAATTTTGCCAGAGCTTCAGATAATTTATCTTGGTCAGCTTTTGTTTTTGGTTCAATAGCAATTTGAATAACAGGTTCAGGGAAAGCCATTCGTTCTAAAATAATTGCGTCCTCTTCCGTACAGAGTGTATCACCGGTTTTTGTATGTTTCAAACCTACAATCGCTGCAATATCACCGATACGAATTTCATCCAAATCCTCCCTATGATTTGCATGCATCTGGAGAACTCTTCCAACTCTTTCTTTCTTTTCCGAAACAGAATTATATATATAAGAACCGGCATTCAATGTGCCGCTATATACCCTAATAAAAGTAAGTTTACCAACATAAGGATCGGTCATAATTTTAAAAGCCAACGCAGCAAATTTTTCTTTCGGGTCCATCTTTCTTTCAATATGATCATTTTTATGAACATGATGTGCTGTTAAATTACCAAGATCAGTCGGCGAAGGTAAAAAATTGACGACTGCATCAAGCAGCATCTGCACGCCTTTGTTCTTAAAAGAAGATCCGCATAAAACCGGGATTATCTTCAACTGAATTGTTGCAGTTCTTAACACATTTTTAATTTCTTCAGCAGATATTTCTTTACCTTCTAAATATTTTTCCAATAAAGTATCATCAACATCAGAAACAGCTTCCAGCATTTGTGTACGATACTTTTGTGCAACCGGTTTCAAATCAGTAGGAATATCTACATCTTCGAATGTAGTGCCTAATGTATCTTCATGAAACATGCGAGCTTTCATTGTCATCAAATCAATAATACCGCTGAAAAGATCTCCATCGCCAACGGGTAAAGTAATTGGGACAGCATTAGCTCCAAGTTTTCCTTTCATCATTTGAACAGCATGATAGAAATCTGCGCCGATTCTATCCATCTTATTAACAAAAGCGATTCTTGGTACGCCGTATTTATCAGCTTGTCTCCAAACAGTTTCAGATTGGGGTTCAACACCGCCTACTGCACAAAATAACGCAATAGCACCATCTAAAACTCTTAATGATCTTTCAACTTCAACAGTAAAATCTACGTGACCGGGAGTATCTATAATATTAATTTGATGATCCATCCATGATGTAGTTGTTGCTGCACTAGTAATTGTTATACCACGTTCTTTTTCTTGTTCCATCCAATCCATTGTAGCAGCGCCATCATGAACTTCACCAATTCTATGAACTTTTCCAGTATAGAATAATATTCTTTCGGTTGTTGTAGTTTTACCGGCATCAATGTGAGCCATAATGCCAATATTTCTAACTTTATTTATGTCGACTCTTTTACCTGACATCTAAACGAAAAACCCCTTTCATTACCATTTAAAGTGGGCAAAAGCCTTGTTTGCTTCAGCCATTCGGTGTGTATCATCTTTTTTCTTTACTGCATTGCCTTCACCATTTGCAGCAGCTAATAATTCTGCAGCCAATTTTGCTGCCATCGATTTGTCTTTTCTTTCACGTGAATACAATCTTATCCATCTAAATGCTAAAGCTACCCTTCTATCAGGGCGAACTTCCATCGGTACCTGATACGTAGCACCACCAACACGGCGGCTTCTTACTTCTACAAGTGGTTGAACATTTTGTACTGCTTTCTTAAAGACTTCCAAAGCGGGTTTTTTAGTTTTCTGTTCGACCAGATCGAAACAATCGTAGATTGTTCTTCTTGTTACTGATTTTTTACCATGCCACATCATATAATTGATAAGTTTAGCAACCAAAATATCATTGTATTTTGGATCAGGCTTGATATAACTTTTTTCAGCTCTTTTTTTTCTCATAATAAATTATTTTGCCTTTGGTTTTTTAGCACCATATTTAGATCTACCCTTTTTCCTATCTTCAACACCACCGGTGTCTAATGTACCTCTAATAATATGATAACGAACACCTGGTAGGTCTTTTACTCTACCGCCTCTAATTAAAACGATCGAGTGTTCTTGAAGATTATGACCTTCACCCGGAATATAAGCTGTAACTTCTATTCCATGTGAAAGCCTAACTCTTGCTACTTTTCTAAGTGCTGAGTTTGGTTTCTTAGGAGTTGTAGTATATACTCTTGTACAAACACCGCGTTTTTGAGGGCACGCATCTAAAGCCGGTGCTTTATTTTTTGATGTAACAACTACCCTACCTTTTCTAACCAACTGGTTAATCGTTGGCACGTAATCTCCTCCAAAATTGAACAAACAGATAAAAATTCAGACTTTTAATTTATTGAAAGAACTTTCAATTGTCAAGAAAGTCTATTTATTATTTTGTAATTAAGCTATTTATTCAGAAACTTTTACTTCCACTTCCTCTTCTTTTGGCTGTTGAACTTCAGTTTCGTCCGAAGTAAGAATAATGTTTTTATATTTCTTTAGTCCAGTTCCAGCCGGAATCAGATGGCCCATAACAACATTTTCTTTAAGACCTATTAAAGTATCTACTCTAGCCTCTGTTGCAGCATTGGTTAATACCTTAGTTGTCTCTTGGAAAGATGCTGCTGAGATAAAGCTTTCAGTTGATAATGCGGCATGTGTAATGCCAAGGAGAATATTATCGAAAGTAGCCGGTTCCGCATCACGAGATTTCATAGTTTTTTTACTTTTTCTCGTTAACTCCGAATTAATTTCACGGAATTTTGTCTTAGTAACTAACTGGCCAGCTTTGAATTTTGATTGCCCTGGATCTACAGTACTAACCATATTCTTAATTCGTTCATTTTCTTCCAGCAATCTATTACGATCTACTAAATCCTCTTCAATGAAATTGGTATCACCGGCTGAAATAATCTGCAGCTTTTGAAGCATTTGTTTTACAATAACTTCTATATGCTTATCATTTATCTTAACACCTTGTAATCTATAAACATCCTGAATCTCATTTACAAGATATTCTTGGACTGCATTTGTACCCTTGATCTTTAATATATCATGCGGATCTATTGGACCATCAGTTATTTTTTCACCAGCCGGTATTTCATCACCCTCTTGAACTAAAATATGTTTACCATAAGGTACCGCATAAACTTTTTGGATTGAACCATCTAATGATTCAATTATAATTTCACGAGAACCTTTTTTTCGTGCACCAAATTTTACTCTACCTTCAATTTCAGAAACAACAGCCGGATCGTGTGGACTACGAGCTTCAAATAATTCTGTAACACGCGGCAAACCACCGGTAATATCACGTGTCTTGGCAGTGGCTTTAGATATTTTTGCTAAAATTGTACCGGCTTGAACTTCTTCACCTTCTTCAACAGCTAAATATGCACGCGTAGGAATACTAAATACTTTTTCATTACCCTTGTTATCACTGATAGAAATACTAGGAGTAAGATTCTTATCCTTAGACTCAATTACAACTTTTTGTACGTGCCCGGTTTGTTCATCAGCAACTTGTTGATACGTAACATTATCAACTAAATCGACAAATGTAACTTTACCTGAGAAGTCTGACACAATAACCGAGTTGTATGGATCGTGATTATACAAAGGCTGACCTTTAACTACTTTTTGACCATCTTCAACAACGAGTTCAGCACCATATGGGATCTCGAATTTTTTGATCTGACGGTTATCTACATCATAAATACCCATTGCGCCTCTACGACCAATTACAACTTGTGCTTTACCAAACGCATCACTCTTTTCAACAAATGTAATCCTATCAAATTTAACAGTACCACTAATGTTTGCTTCTACTTGTGATTGACTTGCAATACGGGATGAGGTACCACCAAAGTGGAATGTTCTTAGTGTTAATTGTGTACCGGGTTCACCAATTGACTGTGCCGCAATAATTCCAACAGATTCACCAATTTCTACCAGTGAGCCAGTTGTTAAATTACGTCCATAGCATTTAGCACATACTCCGCGTTTTGATTCACAAGTCAGAACCGTTCTAATATAAACTTGATCGATATTTGCTTCATCAATTTTTTCAGCAACAGTTTCCGAAATTAGCTCACCAGCTTCAACTAAAATTTCATCAGTGCGGGGATCATAAACATCTTCTTGAGCAACACGACCAGTGATTCTTTCAGCCAACGGTTCTCTTTCCAATTCCACATCTTTAAGCGCAGTTATATAAACACCACGAATGGTACCGCAATCGACTTCTGATATAATAACGTCTTGTGCAACATCGCAAAGTCTTCTTGTTAAGTAACCAGCATCAGCAGTTTTCAATGCTGTATCTGCAAGACCTTTACGTGCACCGTGTGTAGATATAAAATATTCAAGAACTGATAATCCTTCTTTGAAGTTTGCAACAATCGGGTTTTCAATAATTTCTCCAGATTGACCGGTTAAACTCTTTTGAGGTTTCTGCATTAGCCCTCTCATACCGGCTAACTGACGAACTTGTTCTTGTGAACCTCTAGCACCGGAGTCAACCATCATGTGAAGTGAATTAAATCCCGATTGATCAGTTTTCAATCTGTCCATCAAAGATTTTGCTACGTTATTTGTTGTAAATGTCCAAACGTCAATTATCTTGTTATATCTTTCTGCGTCTGTAATTAAACCTTGTTCGTGTTCGTTAAGAATGGAATTAACTTTCTTATTCGAATCATCGATCAATTTTACTTTTTCATCTGGAACAATCATATCACTAAAACTAATTGAAATACCGGCAGCAGTGGCATATCGATATCCGAGTTCTTTTACATCATCAAGAAACTTAGCAGTCTTTTCATTTCCAATTTTCATGAACATCTTATAAATAAGTCCGCTGAATATTTTCTTAACAAGTAATTCATTTATAAAACCGTATTCTCTTGGAACAATCTGATTGAAAATAACCCTACCAACTGTAGTTTCAATCAATTCATTATCAATTTTAACTTTTATTTTTGCATGAAGTTCAACAGCCTTTGAGTTGTATGCTATTATTACTTCATCCATGCTGCTGAATATTTTCCCTTCACCAACAGCACCGGTTTTAACCTTAGTCAAATAGTAACATCCTAAAACAATATCTTGTGTTGGGATTACTATCGGCATTCCGTTTTGTGGAGAAAGAATATTATGACTACTTAACATTAATATTGAAGCTTCAAGTTGTGCTTCATAAGAAAGCGGAACGTGAACAGCCATCTGGTCACCGTCAAAATCCGCGTTGAATGCAGTACAAACCATCGGATGTAATTGAATTGCTTTGCCATCAATTAACACCGGCTGGAATGCCTGGATACCAAGTCTGTGCAATGTTGGCGCACGGTTTAACATTATCGGATGGCCATCAATCAACTTTTCTAAAATTTCCCAAATGATTGCATCCTTTCTATCAACGGCTTTGCGTGCACTCTTAACTGTTTTAAAGTGCCCTCTTTCAATCAACTTTCTTATAATAAATGGTTTAAATAATTCAACAGCCATATCTTTTGGAAGACCGCACTGATGCAATTTCAATTCGGGTCCAACAACAATAACAGAACGGCCGGAATAATCAACACGTTTACCAAGTAAGTTTTGGCGGAAACGGCCTTGCTTACCTTTGAGCATATCACTTAATGATTTAAGTGGTCTATTACCATCACTTCTTACAGCACTTGCTCTTCTCGAATTATCAAACAAAGCATCAACGGCTTCTTGAAGCATTCTTTTTTCATTTCGTAGAATTACTTCGGGAGCTTTTATATCAATTAATCTTTTTAAACGATTATTACGAATGATTACTCTGCGATATAGATCATTCAAATCCGAGGTAGCAAATCTTCCGCCTTCGAGGGGAACCAATGGTCTTAATTCAGGAGGGATAACCGGTATAACACTCAACACCATCCATTCAGGTTTGTTCGGAACTTTCCCTTCGTATTCACGGAATGCTTCAAGCACTCTCAATCTTTTTAGAACATCAGCACGTTTTTGTTGTGATGTTTCTACAGCTAACTGGGCTTTCAGCTCCTGGAAAGTGATTTCAATATCAATATTCTTTAATAGTTCTTTTACAGCATCGCCACCGATCCTTGCAACAAATTTTTTCGGATCTTCATCGTCAAGTGCATCGTTATCGTGCGGTAGTGAAGAAACTATTTCATAATACTGGTCTTCGGAAATCAAATCTTTTTTATTTAGCCCGGTTGGACCTGGATTAATAACCACATAAGATTCGTAATAAACAATCTTCTCTAACTCTTTTGTAGTCATCCCGATAATGTTGCCAATTTTAGAAGGCAAAGCTTTAAAGAACCAGATATGAACAACCGGAACAGCAAGAGAGATGTGCCCCATTCTTTCGCGACGAACACTTTTTAATGTTACTTCAACACCGCAGCGATCGCACACAATACCTTTGTAACGAATTCCTTTATATTTGCCGCAAGCACATTCCCAATCTTTAACCGGTCCAAAAATCTTTTCACAGAAAAGACCATCTTTCTCCGGTCGGAATGATCTATAATTTATTGTCTCTGGCTTTGTAACCTCTCCGTGAGATCTAGATAAGATATCATCGGGGCTGGCAAGACTAATTGTTAATTTTTCTATCTGTTTGATTTTTGTTTCTTGGGTTTTGAACCGCATAGAAATTCCTCCTTAAAACTTTTCCGCAATATTGCGGAACTAAGGCAACTAGTTAATTTTTACATCAAGGCCGAGACCTTGCAATTCTTTAATCATAACGTTAAATGCTTCCGGTAAATTTGGTTCCGGAATATTTTCACCTTTAACAATCGATTCGTAAGTTTTAGCTCTTCCGGTTACATCATCACTTTTTACTGTCAAGATTTCCTGAAGAACATGGGCTGCACCATAACCTTCGAGAGCCCAAACTTCCATTTCTCCAAATCTCTGACCACCGAATTGTGCTTTACCGCCAAGAGGCTGCTGTGTGATTAAAGAGTAAGGTCCTATTGAACGTGCGTGTATCTTATCGTCAACCATGTGTCCTAACTTCATCATATATATATATCCGCATGTTACTCTTTGATGGAATTTTTCACCCGATCTTCCATCATAAAGCCATGTTTTACTTCCGTCACTTAGTTCTGCCTTTCTTAATAATTCTTCTACGTCATTAAATCCGGCACCATCAAAAATTGGTGTTTCAAATTTTACACCTAATAATTTTCCAACCCAACCTAATGCCGTTTCATATAGCTGTCCAAGATTCATACGCGAGGGTACACCAAGCGGATTGAGAACTATATCAACCGGCGTTCCGTCTTCGTGGTACGGCATATCTTCAACCGGGACAACTTTAGCAACGACACCTTTATTACCATGACGTCCGGCCATTTTATCGCCAACCGATACTTTCCTTTTCTTAGCAACATATACTTTTGCAAGCTGAGTGATGCCAGGAGCTAATTCATCGCCGCTTTGAATTTTTAATTTCTCTCTCTTGTAATCTTCTTCAATATCCGAAAGTACACGGAAATAATTTGAGTAGAGTTGTTTAATTAGCTCGTTTGTATTTTTTCTTTCGAACCAATCTTTCGTGTAATCGAGTTTTGTTATATCCTCGATATCTTCGAAAGTACTTTCTTTAATTGATGTACCGCTTCTTAAAACAACCGAACCATCTAAATCTCTTATACCCGATGTAGTTTTCCCCTCGGTTATTTTAGTTAGTTTAGATACAAGTTTTCCGTAGTGATTTTCTCTCTTGTTTTTAAATTCGACTTCGAGATTATCCAATAACTTCTTTTCTACTTTTTTAGATTCAGCATCTTTCTTCTTTCTGCTGAACAATCTTGTTTTTATCACAATACCTTTTAATCCTGGAGATGCTTTTAATGAAGCATCTTTTACGTCACCGGCTTTATCGCCAAAGATAGCCTTCAGAAGTTTTTCTTCTGGAGTAGGATCTGTTTCACCTTTCGGTGTAATTTTACCAATTAAAATATCACCTTCTTTAACCTCAGCACCTTCCCGTACTATTCCATTCTCATCAAGGTCTTTGGTAGCTTCTTCACTTACGTTAGGAATATCGCGTGTTAATTCTTCTTCGCCGCGTTTTGTTTCTCTAACTTGTAACTCAAATTCTTCAATGTGAATTGAAGTAAAGACATCGTTGGCAACTAATTTTTCACTTAGAACGATTGCGTCTTCAAAGTTGTATCCACGCCAAGGCATAAATGCAACTGAAACATTTCTGCCAAGTGCAAGTTCACCTTTATCTATTGCCGGTCCGTCAGCTAGCACATCACCTTTCTTTACTTTTTGGCCGGTTACTACAATCGGCTTTTGTGTAAAACAAGTTTCCTGGTTTGTGCCGGAGAATTTTGTCAAACTGTACGAAACCCTTCTCTCATCATCAAAATTTATTAAAGCATCTGTACTGTTTTCATCAATTTCATATTTAACTACAATTTTTTTCGAGTCAGCATATTCTACAACACCGTTATCTTCTGCAAGCATAACCGATCTTGAATCGCGTGCAATTTTATATTCCATACCGGTACCAACAATCGGAGTTTCCGGCATAAGCAACGGAACAGCCTGGCGCTGCATGTTCGAACCCATTAATGCTCTGTTAGCATCATCATGTTCAAGAAACGGTATTAATGCAGCAGCAGCACTAACAATTTGTGCCGGTGCAACATCCATGTAGTGAACATCATGCGGTGGTACTACCGGGAATTCACCTTTGAATCTCGATTTAATTCTATTTGGTACAAATTTCCCTTGATCATCAATCGGCACATTCGCTTGAGCAATTGTATATTCATCTTCTTGATCAGCACTTAAATAATCTATACTGCTTGTTACTCTTCCTTCTTTAACTTTTCTATAAGGTGTTTCTAAAAACCCGTATTGGTTTACTCTTGTATAAATTGTCAATGAAGAAATCAAACCAATGTTTGGACCTTCGGGAGTTTCAATCGGGCATAATCTTCCATAATGCGAATGATGCACGTCGCGCACTTCGAAACCGGCTCTTTCACGCGTTAAACCTCCAGGTCCTAACGCTGATACTCTTCTTTTATGCGTTAATTCGGAAAGCGGATTTGTTTGATCCATGAATTGTGATAGCTGGTTCGTTCCAAAGAATGCATTAATTACACTACTAATAGTTCTGGCATTAACAAGATCTTGAGGCTGCATATTCTCGTTATCGCGCATGTTCATTCTTTCTTTAATAGTACGCGACATTCTTGCCAGACCAACATTGTATTGCTGCATCAATTGTTCGCCGACAGTTCTAACTCTTCTGTTACCTAAATGATCAATATCATCAACATTAACATTGCCAACTTTCAACATGATGATATTTTTCATTATTGCAATAATATCTTCAACGGTTAGCACTCTAACATTATCAGCTACATCCAATCCAAGTTTATCATTCATTCTGAAACGGCCGACATCACCAAGGTCATATCTTTTTTCGTTGAAAAATAATTTATCTATAAGACCATATGCAGTTTCGATATCCGGTGCTTCGCCTGATCTCAACTGGCGGTAAATTGCATACAGAGCTTCTTCTTTAGTTTTGGAACTATCTTTTCTTAATGTATTAATTATTAAATCTTGTTCTAAAGAAGTTTGCGAACTGAGTAATTGGACTTTTGTAACGGAAGAAGATTTAATATTATCTATAACTTCCTCGGTAAGTTCGGAATCTTTTGATGCGTAAATTTCCCCGGTCTCAGTATCAATAACATCATTGGCAGCAATACGACCTGAATGTTTATCAACGTTCAACTGCTTAACAGTAATTTCTTCAATCAAATCAAATAGATTTAAAATTTGATCGTCATTTTCATATCCCAATGCTCGTAGTAAAGTTGTTGATGGGAATTTTTTTCTACGATCAATGTAAACATACAAGATGTTATTAATGTCTGTAGCAAACTCAACCCACGATCCTCTGAAAGGAATTATTCGTGCAGAATAAATTGGTGTACCGTTAGGATGTAATGTTTGAGCAAATGCAACACCGGGTGAACGGTGTAACTGGCTAACGATAACTCTTTCGGCACCATTAATAATAAATGTACCGCGTTCTGTCATAAACGGGAGATTGCCAAGATAGACTTCTTGTTCAACAGTGTTTACATATTCTCCGGTATCGTCATCTTTTGTAGATAATCGAAGTTTACATTTTAATGGCGCAGAATAAGTCAAACCTCTTTCTTCGCATTCTGCAATCGAAAAGCGTGGCTTTTCAATATAGTATTCTAAAAAATCTAATCTGTAAAATTCTTTATTATCTAAGATCGGAAAGTTTTGGTTGAATACTGCTTGTAAACCTTTGCTTTCTCTTCCTGATGGCGGTACTCTTAATTGGAGAAAATCTTCAAATGATTCCAATTGAATATTGAGCAGATCCGGAACCTTAAGCGCAGAAGTAATTGATGAAAACGTAATTCTTCCGGTGCTTTTGTTAATTTTTTGTTTTTCCAAACCTAACCTCCAATGGTTTTACTCGGTTTTCTTCCATTTACATAATGAAAGAAAGTGGTAAGACGGATTTCACCATCTTACCACTTCAATTAATACAATAAATAGTGGTAAAAATCGGATTACTTAATTTGAACAGTAGCGCCCGCTTCTTCCAATTCTTTTTTAATTTTTTCAGCTTCGTCTTTTGAAATTCCTTCTTTTACATTTTTCGGTGCACCATCAACTAAATCTTTTGCTTCTTTCAACCCTAAACCGGTATGAGCACGGACAACTTTGATAACGTTGATTTTAGTAGCGCCGGCAGCTTGTAATACAACATCGAATTCAGTTTTCTCTTCAACCGGGGCAGCAGCTGCGGCAGCCGGACCACCGGCCATTATCACTGGTGCAGCAGCAGTAACTCCAAATTCATCTTCCAATGCTTTCTTTAATTCAGCAGCTTCAACCAATGTAAGCGCTTTAATCTTCTCTACTAATTCAGCAATTTTCTCTGACATTTTTTATTTCTCCTATCTTTTATAATTATTATTTCTAAAACTTATGCAGCCTTCTTTTTTGCAACTTCATCAATTACAGAAACGAGGTCGCGAATAACTGCATTGATAGCACCAACAATTCCGGTAGCCGGCGAAGCAACACTGCCGATAATACCGGCAATAATTTCTTCTTTGGTCGGCATAGACGCAATTGTATTTAATTGGTCGGCACCGTAATATGCTGATTCGATATAACAACCTTTGAAAGAAAGTTTCTGTGTATCGTCAAAATATTTTTTGATGATCTTAGCCGGTGCTACAAAATTATCCCCGGCAAAAGCAACTCCAATCATTCCAACAAGTTGTTCATTAAATTTTTCGTAACCTTGAATTTGATCAAGGGCTTTTTTAAAGAGAGTATTTTTAAAGACCTTGTATGTTACTCCTTCTTTCCTGAAGCTGGAACGGAGTTTATTAATATCTTCTACGGTTACTCCTCTGTAATCTACAAGGAACAGCCCGGAAGATTTATTCACAAGTTCTTTAATCTGTTCAATAATCTCAGCTTTTTCAGTTTTATTCATCTTTCTCCCAAATCAGTTTATAATCAACCAATCGGCTTGAAGCGTTTACTATCCCGCTCACAAACGGGATGAGTGCGTAATTTTTTTATTTAGTTGAAAGAGCAGCTTCGTCTTTGGTAATTTTTAAACCAGGACCCATAGTTGTTGAAAGGTAAACACTCTTAACGTATTGTCCTTTTGCAGAAGCTGGTTTCATTTTAATTATTGTTTGTAAAAATGCTTTCACATTTTCAGATAATTGTTCAACAGTAAAATTTAACTTACCAAGAGATGTGTGAACAATACCGGCTTTCTCAACTCTGAATTCTATTTTACCGGCTTTAATTTCTTTTACTGCTTTTGAAACATCTTGAGTTACAGTTCCGCTCTTAGGATTAGGCATTAATCCTTTTGGACCAAGCACACGACCTAATTTACCTAATTCACCCATAACATCTGGAGTAGCAATAATAACATCTACTTCTGCCCATCCATTTTTAATTTTTTCTAAGTACTCTTCAAATCCGGCATATTCAGCTCCGGCATTCAATGCTTGTTCAGCAAGAGCTCCTTTAGCTACCACAAGAACCGAAACCTTTTTACCGGTACCGTGCGGTAACGAAACAGTTCCGCGTACCATTTGATCGGCATGACGAGGATCCACTCCAAGTCTTATAGCACAATCGAGTGATTCTGCGAACTTAACTTTCGAATTCTCCTTTAACAATTTTACAGCTTCGTCAACAGAGTACTCTTTATTAACATCTACGTTTTTATTAATTGCTTTAATTCTTTTTGACACTTTCATTTTTATTCCATACAAATTTTATTGGTTTTAGTCTTCTACAGAAATCCCCATGCTTCTTGCAGTACCGGCTATCATACTCATAGCTTGGTCAACATCATGCGCATTTAAATCAGGCATTTTGATTTGGGCAATTTCGCGTAATTGAGATTTGTTTACTTTAGCAACTTTTGTTTTGTTAGGTTCTGCAGAACCTTTTTCAACTTTTGTTAATTTCTTTAAGAGTACAGCTGCCGGAGGTGTTTTAGTTATAAATGTAAATGACTTATCAGAATAAACAGTTATAACTACCGGAATAATCAATCCTTGTTTATCCGCCGTCCTTGCATTGAACTGTTTGCAAAACTCCATGATATTAACACCCTTTTGACCCAACGCTGGTCCAACTGGTGGTGAAGGGTTTGCTTGCCCGGCTGGTATTTGTAACTTAATAAATCCGTCTACTTTCTTTGCCATAATATTACCTAATAATTTATTTCTCTAATTCTGCTTGAACGAAATCAATTTCGACCGGTGTTTTTCTGCCGAATATTGATACCATTACTTTTATTTTCATTTTTTCTTCGTTTACTTCTTGGATGATGCCAGAAAAATTGTTAAAAGGTCCATCAACTATTTTAACAAAATCACCCGTCCTGAATACAGTTTCAGTTCTTTCCATATCATCATTTTGCGAAATTCTACCGACAATTCTTTTAACTTCATCGTGTTGTAATGGAATTGGATTTTTTTCTGAGCCAAGAAATCCCATCACTGATGGAGTATTTATTATAAAATCTTTTGCTTTAATATCTAAATCAGCTGAAACAAGAATGTACCCGGGAAAGAAATTTTTCTTTTTTGTTTTTTTCTTTCCGTCTTTTACTTCAAAAACTTTTTCTGTAGGAACTAAAATTTCATATATGCGAGCACGTAATTCTTCGTTATCCTTGAGTTCATTTTCAATTATAGATTTCACCTTATTCTCATGCCCTGAGAATGTACGAACCACGTACCATTTCCCTTTTTCGTTATCCAATTAAAATATTCCTTTGAATAATTGAGAAATCGCCATATCAATTACATATGTAAATACTGCAAGAATAATACACACTGCAATCACAATGGTTGTTGATTCTTTAAGTTCATCTCTTGTAGGCCAGGTTACTTTCTTCATTTCCTTGACTACGTCATTCACAAAGTTGATAATTTTTTCTTTCATTTTATTTTCACCATTCCGTTGCACGTCAGGAGGGATTCGAACCCCCAGCCTGCGGTTTTGGAGACCGCTGCTCTGCCAGTTGAGCTACTGACGTATTATTTAGTTTCCTTAAATATTACGTGTTTACGAGCTACTGGATCGTACTTTTTAAATTCTACTCTATTAGGATGATTTCTTTTATTCTTCTTAGTACTATAACGGTAACCAGTTCCGGCTGTACTTTCCAATGTTATAATCTGTCTTACATTTTTTGATTTTGCCATTTTTCATTTCCTACATAATTACATTACTAACTTTGTTCCAATTACTTTTGCGAGGGTTGCTCATTAAAAAATATTCTAAGAGCTGATGACCGGGATTGAACCGGTGACCTCTTCCTTACCAAGGAAGTGCTCTACCAACTGAGCTACATCAGCGTAGAGTGAGCGGGAGACGGGACTCGAACCCGCGACCAACAGCTTGGAAGGCTGTGACTCTACCAACTGAGTTACTCCCGCAATTTTTACATAACATTAAGAACTCATGTGGGCGGCGAGGGATTCGAACCCCCAAAGGCGTTTGCCAACGGATTTACAGTCCGCCCCGGCTCTCCAACTCCGGCGTCCGCCCAGACATATTTCACCCATTAAGTCAAAAAGCGAGCTTCAAATATAGACGCTCCTATAAAAAAAAGCAAGATTTTGATTAATAATTATTTCATTTATAAATTGATATAGGTATTTGCTCATTTATGTTTTTACTTAATTAGTAATAAATTCAATTGTATGGAGATAAAATCTGATCATTAATAAATAGGTGAACTATGAAAATATCAATAATCGGCTGCGGAAATATGGGATTAACTTATGCTCGTTCGTTTTTACAATATCACAAAACTAAAAAAGATAATCTATTATTAGTCGCTAAAAATGAAGCCCATGCTCAAAAATTAACTGAATTAAATTTATCCCGTATTTGCTTAGGCATAAACAATGAAGTTCTTAACTCCGATGTAATCATTTTAGCAATTAAGCCCCAGGATTTGAATTCAATTATTGAACCATTATCAGGTAGAATAAAAAAAGATGCTTTAGTAATATCAATTTTAGCCGGGACAAAAATCAGCAAACTTAGAAACTCGCTTAAACATAATTATATTGTTCGCACGATGCCAAATATGCCGGCACAATTCGGTATGGGAATTACGGTATATATACCTTCATCAGAAGTAAACATACACCACATTTCCACAGTTGAAAATCTTTTAAGCACAACCGGAAGAACATTTATGATTGATGATGAAGAACTCATGGATGGTGTAACAGCTTTAAGTGGAAGCGGCCCGGCATATTTTTACTTTATAGTTAAGATAATGATTGACACTGCCAAGAAAATGGGCTTCGATGAAAGCTTGGCTGAATTACTTGTCAAACAAACTATGCACGGCGCATTCCATGTTATAAATAATTCCGATATGGATTTAGATTCATTAATTAAAAAAGTTGCTTCTAAAGGCGGAACAACCGAAGCCGCTTTTCAAGTTATGAAAGAGAATAATTTCAGTGAAATTTTTTCAAGTGCAATTCTACGTGCAGAAGAAAGATCAAAAGAGTTATCAAATATTAATTGTTAATATTTTTACAACGAGATTTGTTTTTCTTTATGGTATTGAAATAATTTATAATTGATGCTATCGCTGAGTGCTTTAAAACTTGCTTCAATAATGTTTGTTGAAACGCCAACCGTTCCCCAAGTATCGTTTCCATCACTCGATTCTATCATTACACGTACTTTGGCAGCGGTTCCGTCCTTTTCATCAAGCACACGAACTTTGTAATCGACAAGTTTAATTTCTGAAATCTCAGGATAAAATCTCAACAGCGCCTTTCGTAAAGCTTTATCGAGTGCATTAACCGGTCCATCACCATTCGATGCCGTGTGCTCAATTTCATCATTAACTTCTACTTTTAGTACTGCTTCAGAATATGAATGCCCGGCATCATCATAAAAGACATTTACTTTTGTATCAATTAATTTGAAGAAGGGTGAGAACTCGTTTGTTTCTGAACGAAGCAATAATTCAAACGATGCTTCAGCCCCGTCAAATTGATATCCAAAGTACTCTAATGATTTTATATCATTTACAACTTTCTTGCTTAATTCTTTATCATCTGATAGATCTATCCCCACTTCTTTAGCTTTGTATTTAATATTACTCTGCCCGGATAAATCAGAAACTAAAACTCTTTGTTTATTCCCGACTAATTCCGGCTCGATGTGTTCATACATTCTCGCTTCTTTCATAACCGCACTAACATGCACACCACCTTTATGTGCAAATGCTGATTTACCGGTGTATGCGGCTCTCGTATTTGGATGTATATTCATCAATTCGTAAATATAATTTGAGATTGATGTTAAGTGGTCTAATTTTTCTTTCTGGTTTGTATCGTGATGAAGTTTCAAAATCAAATTTGGTATAATGCTGCTAAGATTTGCATTGCCGCATCGTTCTCCTACTCCATTAAATGTACCTTGAACATGCTCTGCCCCGGCATTGATTGCAGCGAGTGAGTTTGCTACCGCCAATTCCCCATCATTGTGTGTGTGAATACCAATTTTTGTAGTATCAAATTTGTTTTTAACATAACTAACTATTTTAAATATCTCATCAGGTAATGAACCTCCGTTAGTATCGCAAAGTACTAAAGTATCGGCCCCACCTTTGAGTGCAGATTCAAGCATTCGCAATGCGAAATCTGGATTGTGTTTATATCCGTCAAAGAAATGTTCTGCATCAAAAATTACTCTTCTCCCATATGATTTAAGATAAGCAACTGATTTGAAAATCAATTCGGCATTTTGATCGTCACTTAAACCTAACCCTTTTTGTGAATGAAGCTGCCATGTTTTGCCGAAAATTGTGATGACTGGCGTTCCTGAATTTATCAATGCATTTAAATTGATATCATTCTCAATATCATCGATGGATCTTGCAGTAGAACCAAATGAACAAAGCTGGGCATGATTTAATTTAAGGTTCTTTGCTTGCCTGAAAAATTCCTCATCCCGCGGATTGCTGCCTGGCCAGCCGCCTTCTATTATATCGATACCAAACTCATCAAGTTTTTTTGCAATCAGTAATTTATCCTGGACAGAAATGTTTACACCTTCACCTTGTGTACCGTCGCGTAATGTAGTATCAAATACTTCTACAAACATTTTGCTACCTCTAAACTGTTATTCTTAAATCATGTTGTTATGCCGTGCATATTCAAAAATATTACCGGCTTCAATAATTGGTAAAATATCTCCTAATGGGTTGAGTAAATATTCATCACCGCTTGTGATGTTTTTTAATCTATTATTAGTAAGATCGATTTCCAATTCATCACCGGTTTTGATTTTATTGTTCAATTTTTGCGGTGTATCGTAGGGAATAACAAATCCGCCATCAACAGAATTTCTATAAAAAATTCTTGCATAAGATTCCGCAACAATCACCTTTGCACCGGCAACTTGAAGTGCAAAAGGTGCATGTTCACGCGATGAACCGCACCCAAAATTTGCACCTCCAATAATTATGTTAAACCTTGATTCATAATTTCCATCATCAACAAATACTGTCCCTCCATTTGGCAAGCCGGCATCTTTTTGAGGTACGCCTGATAACGCATACTTACCATAATTTTTCATTTCTTCCGGGTCTGTTAAACTATAGACCAAATGTTCTGCCGGAATTATTTGATCGGTATCAATATTATCACCAAGTACAAATGCTTTCCCTTTTATGATTTTTTCCATTTTAATTTTCCTTTATAAAAATTCACGCGGATCTGTAATTACCCCGGTTACTGCCGAAGCGGCAACAGTATAAGGCGATGCGAGATATACTTCCGATTTTTTACTTCCCATCCTTCCCGGGAAATTTCTGTTGGTAGTTGAAATCACAACTTCACCATCAACTGCTCTTCCAATTGTATCGGATGGACCACCGAGACAAGCTGCACACGATGATTGCGCAACTACACAACCCGAATTTTCAAAAATCTGTTTGAGAGAAATACCATTTAATGTTTCTTCTTCTAACTGTTGAGCAACAGATGTACTTGCCGGGACAATAAACGTTGGTACTTTTACTTCATTACCAAAAATTATTTTTGCAGCATTAACAAAATCGCTCAGCTTACCCCCGGTGCAAGAACCAATGTAACACTTTGTAAGTTTTGTACCTTGCACATTTCTTACTGTGTCTTTGTTATCAGGGCTATGCGGTTTTGCAACAAGCGGTTCCATATTCGTTACATCATAATTATACACTGAATGATAGGTTGCATTTTGATCGCTTTCAAAAATTTCATATTGCTTATCCGATCTCTCCTTAACATAATTTTCTGTTACTTCGTCCGCTTTTATAATTCCATTCATCGCACCGGCTTCGATTGCCATGTTTGTCAAAGTCATTCGTTCATCCATATCAAGAGCAAAAACTGCTTCGCCATCAAATTCCAGTGCACGGTATGTCCCACCATCCGTTGTAATATCTCCCAGCACTTGAAGTATTAAATCTTTTGCAGTGATATATTTTGGTAGTTCACCATTAAAAATAAATTTTAGTGATTCGGGAACTTTCTCCCAAATTTTCCCGGTCCCAAGTATAAATGCCGCGTCTGTATTTCCAACACCGGTTGAAAACATCCCAAATGCGCCGGATGTACACGTGTGTGAATCTGTGCCAAACAAAACTGTGCCAGGTATGTTATAACCTTCTTCTGCAAGTGCTATATGACAAACACCTTTATAACGCGGAGTGCCTACATCATAGTAATTTTCAACTCCATATTCTGAAGCAAACTCACGTAGAATATTTACATTCCTATTTGCTTGAGGATTCTTAGTAAAAATATAATGATCAGGAAAGATCACTAACTTATTTTTATCCCAAATTTTTGCTTTGTCACCGAATTCTCTTTTCCATATTTCGATTGTCGGCGGACCGCATACATCATGCGTCATAAGCACGTCAACATTTAACCAAATATTTTCCCCCGGTATAACTTTATTTCTGCCGGATGCTTTAGCTAAAATTTTTTCAGTAATTGTCATTCCCATTTATTAATCCTTTAAATTACTTCTGATAAAGTTTCACTGTTCGAGAGTGTTTCGGTTTCTTTCATGTATTGTTCTTTTTGATTCAAAGCGCTCAAATAAGCTTTTGCGCTTGCTTCAATAATATCTGTTGAGATCCCTCTGCCGGTAAATGATTTACCATTACTTCTAATCCTGATTAATACTTCACCCATCGCTTCTCTACCTGATGTAACCGAACGAACCTGGTACGATTCGACTTCGGATTTGATTGAGAGTGCGCGTTCTATCGAATTGAATACTGCATCAACCGGTCCATCGCCGGTTGCAGTCTCTTCAAATGTTTGGTCACCTGATTTTATTCTCACCACGGCATTCGGAATTGAATTAGTCCCGGCATTAATCTGTAAATATTCCAACTCATAAACTTCATCTTTCTTCTGAATTTCATCACCCATTAACATTCTTAAGTCGTCGTCAAATACTTCTTTCTTTTTATCTGCGAGTTCTGTGAATGCTTCATAAATTCTTTGCACTTCCTCTTCTGTGACTTTATAACCTAATTGTTCTAAACGAACCTTTAACCCGTGTCTTCCCGAATGTCTTCCCAAAACAATTTTGTTTGTTGGAATACCGACACTTTCCGGGGTCATAATTTCATACGTCTCACGGTTTTTCAGCACACCGTCTTGATGGATACCGGATTCATGAGAGAAAGCATTTTCGCCGACTATCGCTTTATTCCTTTGAACAAGCAAGCCGGTAAAAGCAGAAACCATTTTGCTTGTGTTATAAATTTCGTAAGTGTTAATGCTTGTATAATAGTTTAACAAATCTTTACGAACGTTCAACGCCATTACCAATTCCTCAAGCGATGCATTACCGGCACGCTCTCCAATTCCATTGATTGTACATTCTACTTGCCTTGCACCGTTTTGAACTGCTGTGATAGAATTTGCAACAGCAAGTCCAAGATCATTATGGCAATGAACACTAATGATAGCCCTATCAATATTTTTAACTCTACGTTTTAGTTCTGCAATTTTTTCACCGTACTCCGAAGGCAGTGTATAACCGGTAGTATCCGGAATATTAACTGTAGTAGCACCGGCTTCGATTGCAGTTTCTACAACTTCAGCCAAATAACCGATATCTGTTCTCCCGGCATCTTCAGCAGAGAATTCAACATCATCGGTAAAAGTTTTTGCGTATGCAACCGCATCGAAAGACATTTTAATAATTGTCTTTCTTTTTTCCTGAAGAGTAGAACCGTAACGAGGATGGCTAAATTTACCGAGTATATGATAATCTGAAGTACTTGAGAAAGTATGAATCCTTTTTCTTGGCGCCGGTGCGAGGGAATCTGCTGCAGCTTTGATATCTTTTTCATTTGCCCGTGATAGCCCGGCAATAATTGCGTTTACTTCCTCGGCAATTCTTTTTACACCTTCAAACTGCGCCGGTGATGAAACCGGGAAACCGGCTTCAATAACATCAACTTTTAATTTTGCAAGCTGGTGTGCAATCTCAACTTTTTCGTGAACATTTAATGATGCGCCCGGTGATTGCTCGCCATCGCGGAGTGTTGTATCAAATATTATAATTCTATTTGACTGCATCCAATACCTCGGTTGTTTTTTTAATTAAAGTGTAAAAACATTCAATGAATGATTTGCACAGACCGTATCAAACTCTTCAATAATATTATTGGTCATCTCGTCGGTCGAGACAAGTTTATCGCCTTCTTTATATATATCTTTTGTTCTGTATCCTTTAGTCAAAACATTTTCTATTGCTTCTTCTACAAGTTCAGCGGCTTTATCCATCTGGAAAGAATATTTCAGCATCATGGCTGCTGATGAAATTGCTGCTATTGGATTTGCAATATTTTTCCCGGCTATGTCCGGTGCACTGCCATGTACCGGTTCATATAAAGCATATTTTGAACCGATGCTTGCTGAAGGAAGCATTCCCAAACTTCCGGTTATCATAGCAGCGATATCACTTAAAATATCCCCAAACAGATTTGACGTTAACACAACATCAAATTGTTTAGGATCGCGGACGAGCTGCATTGCCGCATTATCAACATACATGTGCTGAAGCTGCACATCCGGATAATCTTTATGAACTTCGATAACTACCTTTCTCCAGAATTGAGAAACTTCCAAAACATTTGCTTTATCAACCGAAGCAACTTTTTTATTTCTTACGCGTGCATATTCAAATGCTTTTCTTGCTATGCGCACTACTTCATCTTTTGTGTAGATCATCGTATTAAAACCTTTTCCATCGTCGTATCCTCGCGGCTGGCCAAAATAAATTCCACCGGTCAGCTCACGTAGTATCAGTACATCTGTCCCTTTAAGAATTTCTTCTTTTAAAGATGAATATGAAAGCATTGGTTCATAAACTTTAGCCGGACGAAGATTTGCATACAATCCTAATGCCTTTCTGATTTTCAACAATGCCGCTTCCGGTTTTAATTGATGGGGTAAATCTTCCCATTTGTATCCGCCAACCGCTCCAAGAAATACAGCATCCGAGCTGTAGCATTCGCCCAGTACTTCATCTGTCAATGGTGTTCCGTGAGCATCGTATGAACATCCGCCCATCAAACAAGTTTTGAATTCGAAATCTGTGTTAAATCTTTCACCGACAAGTTTTATAACTTTTACTGCTGCATTTACAACTTCAGGACCTATTCCATCTCCCGGCAAAAGTGTAATCTTAAACATTGCATTCTCCTATATTCTCTTTGTCTTTGTGCCACTGTGGTGAAAAAGAAAACCACGGAGACACCGAGTTGATAATTATTTTTTGATCAACCAGCTCATCATACCTCTAAGTTGTGAACCAACTTTTTCAATAATATGATTTTTATTTTCTTCTCTAAGTTTATTCAAAACGGGTTGACCATTTTTATTTTCGTTGATCCATTCTTCTGCAAATTTTCCGGTTTGAATATCAGTTAATATTTGTTTCATAACCTTTTTTGTATCGCTTGTAATTACTTTGGGACCCCGGGTCATTCCGCCGTACTCAGCAGTATCGCTCACCGAGTAGTTCATTCTTGATAGTCCCCCTTCATAATAAAGGTCAACGATTAATTTTAGTTCGTGCATACATTCAAAGTATGCAAGTTCTGGATCGTAACCGGCTTCGACTAAAGTTTCAAATCCGGATTTAATTAATTCTGCAGAACCGCCGCAAAGAACAGCTTGTTCGCCGAACAAATCAGTTTCAGTTTCATTCTTAAAAGTTGTTTCGATAACGCCGGCACGTGTGCCTCCAATTCCTTTTGCCCAGGCAAGTGCTGTATCTTTTGCTTTTCCACTTGCATCTTGATGGATTGCGATTAAACATGGTGTACCGCTTCCGCCCTGATATGTTCTCCGTACTAAATGTCCCGGACTTTTAGGTGCAATCATTATAACATCAACATCTTTCGGCGGATCGACTTGTTTGTAAAGGATATTAAAACCATGCGCAAAAGCCAAAGTCTTTCCAGCTTTCATATGTTGCTTAATTTCTTTTTCATAAACTTCTTTTTGATTTTGATCCGGCAACAATATCATGATTACATCACCCCACGCAGAAGCTTCTTCAACTGTCATAACTTTCACGCCCGATTCTTCTGCTTCTTCCCATCTTGCACTCGTCTTTCTTAAACCTACAGCTACATCCATTCCGCTCTCTTTTAAATTAAGTGCGTGTGCATGACCCTGGCTTCCAAATCCGATTACTGTTAGTTTTTTCCCTTTCAATAGATTTAGGTCCGCATCAGCATCATAGTAAACTTTCATTTTTTCTCCTTGTAGATTTTAATTTTTTATTTATCTGATTTAACTTCTTTGATATCTTTCTTCAACTGTTCACCGCGTTTTAGAACAACATTACCCGATCTTGCCAGTTCCTTAATTCCATATGGCTCAAGTACATTAATTGCAGCATCAATTTTATCGGGTGGACCCGTAATTTCCAGCATCAATGTTTTATTGTTGATATCAACAATATTGCCGCGGAAAATTTCACAAATGTCCATAATTTCTGATCGGGTTCCTTTCTGATAAAAAACTGTTAACAATGCAAGTTCACGTTGAACTTTTGCCTGGTCAGTCAAATCAATAATTTTTATTGTGTCGATCAAACGATTTAATTGTTTGACAACTTGTTCGATGATCTGATCATCACCCTCTGTTACAATTGTCATCCGGGAAACTTCAGGATTTTCCGTTTCACCAATCGACATTGAATGAACATTAAATCCTTTACCGCTGAACATTGTAACGATACGGTTAAAAGCACCAAATTGATTTTCGCATAGAACTGAAATAATGTGTTGCATTTATAACATCTCCTTTGGATCTAATCTTCTTGTTATCATATCACTAATCGATGCACCCGAAGGTATGATCGGGAAGACCATATCTTCTTTCACAACTTTAAACTCAATAAGAACCGGGCCATCTTTCGTAGCCAGCGCTTCTTTCAATAACGGTTCTACATCAGCCGGACTGTTTGTTGAATATGCTTTCAAGCCAAATGCTTCTGCAACTTTTGCAAAATCCGGGTTACTATCCGATAGATTTGTAAAACTAAATTTCTCTGCATGAAATAGTTCTTGCCACTGACGAACCATTCCTAAAAAACTGTTATTCAATATTATAAATAGAATAGGAAGTTTATGATAAACAACAGTCGCAAGTTCTTGAATATTCATCTGGAAGCCGCCATCACCGCTGATAGAAATTACCGGGCGGTCTTTAATACCGAAAGCTGCACCAATGGAAGCCGGTAGTGAAAAACCCATCGTTCCAAGTCCGCCGCTTGTAATATGAGAGCGCGGATGGTTGAATTTATAATATTGTGCGGTCCACATTTGATTTTGCCCAACATCAGTTACAACAACTGCTTCTCCTTGTGTTAACTCGGATAGTTTTTCAATTACATATTCGGAACGTAAACGTCCATCATTTTTTTCGTAATGCAAAGGACATTCATCTCTCCACTTATTTATCTGAGACCACCAATCACTTAAATCCGGTGCACTGGTTAATTCAGATGCTAGTTCTGCCATCACATGTTTAACATCGCCAACTATCGGCAGATCAACAATAATATTTTTATCGATACAAGTGGGATCAATATCGACATGAATTTTATAAGCTTTTGTAGCAAACGTTTCAATCTTGCCGGTAACACGGTCATCAAAACGTGCACCGAGTGAAATTAAAAGATCGCAATTATTCACAGCTTGATTTGCCCAATACGTACCGTGCATACCGAGCATGCCGAGCGATTGCGGATCGGTTCCGGGGAACGCACCGAGACCTTGCAAAGTCATTGTAACCGGCAAATTATTTTCCTTTGCCAGCAAATACAATTCACGATTGCCGTCCGACATGATCACACCGCCGCCAACATAAAGTAAAGGCCGTTTTGCTTTTTGAATCATCGTGGCAGCTTTTTTAATCTGGTTTTGATGCCCAAAAAGTTTCGGTTTGTAACCGCGCATTTCAACTGATTCCGGGTATTCAAATTCACATATACTGTTAACTACATTTTTGGGAAGATCAACAAGAACTGGTCCCGGTCTTCCGGTTGAAGCAATGTAAAATGCTTTTTTAACTATCGTTGCCAATTCACTAACATCACGAACCAGAAAATTATGTTTTGTGATAGGTCTTGTAATCCCGACAATATCAGCTTCCTGGAAAGCATCGTTGCCAATAAGATGTGTTGCAACTTGCCCGGTGAAAACAACGATTGGAACAGAATCCATATATGCATCTGCAATCCCGGTAACAGTATTTGTAGCACCAGGACCGGAAGTAACAAGTACAACACCAACTTTACCGGTTGCCTTTGCATAACCTTCTGCCATGTGTGTAGCGC
>DYJK01000170.1 GCA_020723165.1 Melioribacter roseus
ATTATCACCGCGAATACTGAAAGTTACCGGTTTTTCATTTCCACCGGGTCCTCCTTCCAATAAGAAAGCTACCCTAGCACCTGGTAGATATTTTAATTGATTACGTGTTTCTTCAACCAGGGTAAATACACTTTTCTCTCTCTCGTTTTTCTTTGTCAGCTTTACTAAAATAGAAGCTTGCGTTACGGGATTATTTTGCGAACCGATTGTCGTTAAGATTGTTGTTACCTCGGGATTCTTACGCACAGTGTTTTCTATCTGCGCACATACATTTGCAGTTTGTTCGAGAGAGCTGCCCGGTGATGCTTTTACATCAATAATAAACTGCGCTTGATCTGTCTGCGGAAAGAACTCGCCGCCGAGAATGCCGAAGATCATAAAACTAAAAATAAAAATTACAATCGAACCGAACACAATCGTCTTACGATGCCTTAAGGACCAGTTGAGCGAAGATTTGTATTTAACACTTAGTATTTCAAAGAAATGATTGAAGTAATAGAGAATAAATTTTAGAATACTTCCCTCAGGTTTTAATTCTTCATCTTCTCTTTTTAACCACCTTGAAGAGAGCATAGGTGTGAGTGAGAATGCTACAAATAAAGAAACAAGTACGGCAGCAGAAATTGTTATACCAAACTGGTAAAAGAATCTTCCTACAATACCCGGCATAAAAGCAACCGGAATAAAAACAGCTACAATAGTAAATGTTGTAGCCATTACCGCAAGCCCGATTTCTTGCGAAGCGGATTTAGCAGCTTCCATCGGTGTTTCACCTTGCTGCATATGACGATATATGTTTTCGATTACTACAATCGCATCATCAATCAACAAACCAACTGCAAGCGAAAGTGCAAGCAAAGACATCATGTTCAATGTAAAATTAAGAGCATACATTAAAATGAAGCTGGCAATGATAGATGTTGGTAAAGCTAACCCGCTGATTAGTGTAGCACGGAAGTTTGCTAGGAATAAATAGATTACTATTATAGCAAGTAATCCTCCGTAAATTAGATCGAACCAAACATCACGCACAGAATCTTCGATATAAACAGAATTGTCTTTTGCAAGGTATATGCCTATATCAGGTGGTAATTCTGATTCAAGTTTTTCAATTTGTTTCTTAACTTCCTCAGCTACTTCAATTGTGTTGCTGCCCGATTGTTTAATTACATCAAGTCCAACTGCCGATTTTCCATTCAACCTTGTTAAACTTGTCTTTTCTTTTATACCATCTACAACTTTAGCAACATCCGAAAGATAGACCGGGTTTCCTTTTGGATTGGCAACCACAACTTTATTGAAGTCCTCTACATTTTTGTATTTGCCCATCGTTCTAACTAACAGCTGCCTCGGACCTTGATATAGATTACCTCCCGGGATCTCTACGTTTGATGCGCCAACATTTTGTATTACATCTTGAATAGATAGACTATAAGCTTTTAACCTTGCTGCATCTATCTCGATTAATATTTCCCTTTCTGAACCGCCGACTAAATTAATAGAACCTACGCCGGGAATGCTTTCTATTCTTTTCTTTATAACATTTTTTGTATAGGTAGTAATATCTTTTTCCGATCTCGTTCCCGAAACTGTAAAGGACATGATCGGTAAACTTGCAAAATCAAATCTTTGTATTACCGGGTCTTCGATATCATCCGGTAGTTCTGATCTAACGGCGGCAACTTTTTCACGAACGTCTTGTGCGGCGGCTTTACCGTCAATTTCTAATTTGAATGCTATTATAACAATCGAAACATTTTCTTGCGATGTTGACTGAATAAAATCAACCCCTTCTACCGGGTTAACTGCATCTTCTATTTTTTTTGTTACATCTGTTTCAATTTGTTCGGGTCCGGCACCGGGTAATATCGTTGTAACTATTACATAAGGAATGTCAACATTCGGATAAAGATCAACATTAAGTTTAATAACAGAATACATTCCAAGAACAATCAATGCCATAATCATCATTGATGCAAAAACCGGTCGCTTAATGGAAATATCAGCTAATTTCATTTTTAAAATTCCTTAAATCTTATTGAGTACTAAATATTGATTTTTGATTTATGAACATGGAAATATCATTTAAGATTTTGTTTTGTTTTTTTCCGCTGTTAAAATACTTTTTACAAAAATTGAAATTAATTCATTGTTCTCTGAAATTGTAACTTTCAGGTATTTTTCTGGCTCTATTCTGAAAAGCCTGTCAATCATCATTAACGCTACTAATGATTCTCGTAATTCCTTCAAGTATATCTTCATTTTATGAACAAAATCATTCCTTGATTCGGCCCCTTGAGCTTCGGCATAATTGAATGATGGGGAAGTCCCTGATCGAATTAATTGGCCAGCAATATGGTTAGCAGATTTTGTATTTGGGAGTGCTTCAACAATTTCGATAATTCTCAGGGAGAAATTTATTAATCGATCTTCTAAATCATATTTCTTTTCATTTTTTCCCATTGTTCACTTCTAATTGTTTGATATCCTATTCAATAGAAATTAAGATACTATAACTTTACTTCGTAATTCAATATTCATTGTTCGTAATTCGTTATTCCTTATTTACTACATAAACATGACTTCCATCCTTCAGATTATTCATCCCGATAGTTGCAATTGTTTCTCCTTCTTTCAAACCACTAAGCACTTCTGTAAATGTTCCGTCTGTTAAACCGGTTTGAATAACTTTAAGAACCGCTTTACCGTTTTCAATCACAAATACATTTTTAGAATTTGGATTATTGACTATTGCAAGGTTTGGAATTAACAATGAACCTTTCTGAGATTTTAATTCAACTTTGACTCTACAGAACATCCCCGGTTTGAACCATCTATCGTATGTGTTTGAAAATACAGACTTAATTTCAAATGATCGTGATTGTATATCCGCTGATTTTGAGATTTGTTGAATCCTTCCTTTTTGTATTAATACCGGCTTTAATTCCGAATATATTTCGGTCGGCTGACCAACAGCAAAGTTCGAAATATCTCCCTCGCCTACACTAAAGATTGCTTTCAGACTCGAAATATTCGCTACAACAACTATCGGCATACCCGGGTTAGCAAGATCACCTACATTTGCATTAATTGCCGTAACAACACCGCCAATTGGTGTTACAAGTTCAACAGTACTTTTAGCAGCTTCAAAATTTGCTTTTGCAATGTTATACTGAGTTTGAACTCCATGGAGCATTTGCTGTGAAATTGCACCTTCAGCAAGAAGTGCTTTCATTCTTTCAAGATCGCGGCTTGCATTTAAATACCCGGCTTCAGCTTGATAATATTGTGATGAAGCTCCGGACTTATCTAACTCAACTAATAACTGGCCCGATTTAACTGACTCACCAACTTTAATTTTAATCGAAGTTATTCTTTCCGGAATTTTTGCAACAATGTTTGCTTGTTCTTCGCCTTCAAGTGTACCGCTGAAAGTTTTACTGATTTTCAAATCTTTCAATTCAACTTTTGCAGTTTGCACCGGGATAGTATCATTAACATTGTTTGCAGAGTTGTTTTCTTTTGTTTCCTCATTTCCGCCGCATGAATAAAAAAGAATAGCAGTAAGAATAATTACCGGCGCGAAATACATTGTAACAGCTTTCATAATGTTAGTCATTTTATTTTATTCTCCTTTAATATCTAGTATTCAATACTTACGGCGTTTTCCCAATCAGCTTTTGCCGTAAGGTAATCATAAATAGCTTGAGCATAGTTTGTTCTTGCAATTGTCACAGCAGCTTGTGTATCGATCAATTCAAGTTGTGTTCCCACTCCGCTTTTATACCTGGTTTGAGCAATCTTTAATGCTTTATCTGCTTGTTCAAGACTTTTAGTTTGTGCATCAATTCTTTTTTTTGCTTCATCCATGCTCATCTTTGCTTGCATAATTCTAATCTTCAATCCCTCTTCAACTTTTCTACGGGTTAGATCCACTTTTTCTTTTTCGATAATCGCTTGTTCAACACGTGCACTTCTACCAAAACCATCGAACAATGTATATGATAAATTGAGTCCAACCATGAAACTCTCAGCCCACAAATAATCCTTAAAATTAAACGTGTTCTCCTGGGACTGAAAAGCATAAGAACCAAAAGCTGCAAGTGTTGGAAAGTAATCTGCTTTTTGTATTGTTATATTCTTATCTAATAAAGAAGATTGAATTTCCAATTGCTTAACTAATGGATGTTCCCGAACACCTTTTTCATTTGTTGATTCAAATAAAGAAGCCGGTACTTCTTCAAATATGAATTCCCCCTTTATTTCGATGGGCTTTGTTATATCTAAGGTTAAAATACTCTTTAAATAATTTTTTGCCAGCTCAAGGTTATTTTCCGTTTGTATCAACATCGGTTGAGTATTTGCGTATTGAACTTCGGCACGGAGAAAATCATATTCCGAAGCAACACCTTGCTTAAAAAGAGCCGAAACATTTTCATAATTTGCTTTTGCTACTTCATTACCTTGCCGGCTTACTTTTACTAATTCTTGCATAAGCAAAACGTTATAAAAAGTTTTTTTAACGTTCAATATTATATCGTTGCGTGTACCTAGGTTTGCTGTTTTAGATAGTTCGGAATATTCATCGGCAATTTGAATAGCAGTATTAACCTTTTGACTGTAAATAACCTGGCTTAGAGAAAAAGTTAAATCGTAAGCATTATCAGAACCAAGTTCCAATGTTATTGTTTTACCGGTTTCGTTGAATGGCGTTCCTGATGGTAAAAACAATACCGGCAGTTTAATATTCCTAACATACCTTCCGTTAAATTCAAGACGTGGAAAAGCATTCGCATATGCTTCGCTAATCTGTTCTTCTGACTTTAAAATATCTTTTTCCGATAGCTTAACATCCCAGTTATTTTCAAGCGCAAGCGTAATCGCGTCATTTAATGAAAGTACCAGGGGAGTGCTTTGGTCCTGGGCAGCCATTTGAGCAAATCCAATCAATAGTAAAACAACACATAGTTTAAGTTTACTTCTCATAGTGACCCTTTGAGGTTTTATCTGAAAAAATTGTAATAATTAGACGAACATGTCCGTAAAAATATTCAAGTTATTAACAATTAAAAACCGATTAACTATTAATAATAGAAAAAAATGACGAGCGATAAGTTTTTATGGATAGCTTGTATGAATAAGTTTTTTTTATCTAAATGAAATTTTACTTAATTATTCAAACTCTCAACAACAGTAAACAGCCATTGCCGCAGAATATGCAAGTTAACAACCAATCTCGTTATTTCATTTTGTATTAGATAAATTGCAGTTAAATCTACTTGTAGATAAAAGAAGAAAAATTATTTCAACAATAATTCCGGTTCTTCGTGGAAGTTGTCTGATTTCAATTTTGATCTACTTTTAATTTTTTGATCTTTCGGTTTGAAACTAATTCTGATCTCGGGAAATAAATTTTCATTAACTACTTTTAATTCGAACCAGAATTCGTTTGATAGGTAGGTCTGATATATAATCTCTTTCTTTCGAGTTTCAAGTGTAATTGGAAGCATTGGTGATAATTTTTTTTGTGTGATTAATGAACCCGATGCAACATAAAAAAATCTGAAATATCTTCCTAAATAATTTTAAAATTTTTTTTTAAAAAGATTTATTGACATTTACTGAAATATTTGTCCGGGTACCATATTTATAAATCAATTTTTTACTCGTTAACAATTGTAAACTCCATACACCATTCATTTTTTTGCATTGGTTTAATAAAACCGCACGATTTTTTTTCAATTGCTTTTTCAAGAGAATCGCAACATGCATTTGTAGGTTCAAGAGCAATGGTTAAATGTTTAGGTCTGTTGTCAGTTGGCCAGCCACCGTATGTTAACCAAATACCCAGGTATGGAATCTTCATTGTATCAAAACTTATAAGCAAGGATTCTTTGTTCTTGGTTTTATGAAACGCACACCACCCAAATTCATTCAGCTTTTTAGAAAATATTTTAACTGCTTTTGCAATGTTAATATCGTGCACTGTTGAAAAATCGTTTTTACCATCGACCATCGGCCACGGCAGCAAATCTCCAGCTTTCCCAAGTTTTTCTTCATTCGACCAGTTAAGTATAACTTGATCAATTTCATCCGGTAAATAAATTTCATCGCCTGGTTCTGTATTCAGCAACGGGTGAGCCGACCAAATATAAGGCAGAGATTCATCTTCATAATTTTCAATAACGTAATCAATTATAAAACGGTTCTCTTCGAGGTGTACTTTTTTAGTAAATGAATAATTCCAATTAACACCTTTAGCTGTACGGATAAGTGTTTCATCTTCGGTAATCTGATACTGCCATGCTTTGGACCAAAGCTGCCCGTGGTCGGGAAAAGAAATTTTGGATCCGCTTTCTGTTGTAACTGTACAAGCTTCAATAGTAGGAAAACATTCATCAAAACCGCTGGTATCATATTGATCGAAAGAAGCGCCGTGATATGCCGGTCTGTATTTTTTTCCAATGTTCTGAGGTTCTAACAAAAAATTTGTACCGGTTTTCTTGTTGATTAACTTAATCATCTTTCCGCCAATCTGCGGAAGAAAAATCACTTTGATAAAATCATTTTCAAGTGATATCTGTTCGAAGTTGTCGATCTCGGTTATTTGGATCAATTTCTGCTCAAAGCTTTGTTCAAAGATTGTTAATTAAAAAGATTTATTTATGATGTGGTTATTCAACAATTAAAATAAGGTGTAA
>DYJK01000171.1 GCA_020723165.1 Melioribacter roseus
AAGCTGTTGTTCTATTACCGGCTTGAACCCAAACCGGGTCGATTCCTTCCAGCATGTACATATATTTATGTTTGCTTTCAGGGAATAGATCAAGCGCAATAAATTCTATAGAGAAAAAGTTTTGGTAATGTTCCAGAACAATTTCTTTGGTTGTTGAAAGTGAATGCCTTAATGGAGTTTCAATATCGAATACTTTAAATGATGTTAGAATCACTGATGGAGCAGTTTGTTCTATCGTTATCGAATCAGGGTTGAAAGAAATGAAACCATCGATGCCGCCGAAATACATTTTACCATTTTTATTTTTATAGTAAGCATGCCAATTAAATTGGTTATTAACTATGCCATCATTCTTATCATATACTCTATAGCTGCCGGTGTTTGGGTTGTATCTGACTAACCCGTTCATTGTACTAATCCATAGATTATTTCTCTCGTCTTCGAGGATACCAAAAACAACATCGTTTGGAAGCCCGTTCAATGTTGTAAAGTGAAAAAATTTGTTCTCCTTTTTATCATATTTATTTACTCCGCCGCTGTGGGTACCGAGCCAGATGGATCCTTTGCTGTCTTCTAATATTGATGTGATCTTGTTTGATGTAATTGAATACTCCTTACCATCGGGCAGAAAATTATAGAGCATTTTCGTTTGCGGGTTGTAACGATAAAGTCCGTTTAACCATGTACCGATCCATATATTATTTTTGCTGTCTTCATATAGAGCATTGATAGAAACTGTGTCCGGGAATTTAATTGAGTTGCTGGATAATTTCGGTTTGAATGGATAAAATTTTTCTTTCTCACGATCAAAAATTTGAAGTGCGTCATTAGTCCCGATAAGAAATTTTTCATCATGTGTTTCTAAAATCTGTTGTACCCAGTTAGACTTAATACCATACGGATTTTGCGGATCGAAGAAATAATGTTTAAATGATTTTGTCCGTTTGTCAAAACGATTGAGTCCACCATCATTTGTCCCGATCCATAAAATACCTTTCTTATCTTCATAGATTGTTATTACATCATTCGCTCTCAAACTGTTTTTATTATTTGGATCATTTTTGTAATGAGTAATTATCCCGGTTTTAAGATTATAACCATCAAAACCATTTCCATTGTAACCGATCCATAATAGGTTATCCCTTCCTTCGATTATACTACTAACCGCTCTGCCGCCTAAACTATTTTTTCTTAAAGGCATATACCGGTGCTGTGTAAAGGATTTAGCAGATGCAAGTTTGCCTAATCCGTCCTCGGTGCCAAGCCAAATATTCCCGATCTTATCCTCATATATCCATCTTATCCGGTCGCATAAAAGTGAGTTTGGGTCATCTTCTTCGTTTATTAAATGTGTTAGCTGCAGATTATTCGAATCATTTTTTTCTAATAGGTAAAGACCTTGATAATTAAAAGTTCCTATCCATATTCTGCCTTTAGAGTCTTTGTGCAACTGTCTCATTGCACCATAAAAATCACTGTATCGGTCTTTTGGTATATAAGGATTAGAAGTTATTTTTTTTGTAGTAAGATCAATTTTATCTAAACCGCTGTCGGTGCAGATTATCAAAGAGTTGTAATTATCTTTTACTAAAAGCCAAACTGCATTGTTGCTGATAGAATTTTTATCGCCGGGTTTATGCTGAAAAGTTTCAAAATCTTGTGTCTGGGTATTGTATCTTAAAACTCCTTTTGTCCATGAACTGATCCAAAGATTATTTCTCCCATCTTCAACAACCGATGTAATATTATTATCTAAAACTTTACCCGGTATTTTGTATTTATCTTTAAAAGAATATGTTTTTGAATTTTCCCGGTTATAGTAATAAAAACTATTGTTGGCGGTGCAGACTAATATATTGCCATCCTTATCCTCATCGATGAATTGTATGTAACTGTTGGATGACTTTTCTAATTTTTCAAATGATTCATAAGTTGGTTTATATTTGCACAAACCCCGGCCCCAGGTACCAACCCAGAGAGTTCTATCTTTACTTTCAAAAAGGTACATGATATAATTTTCAGGTAAGGAGAGAGAATCATTAGGATTATGTTTGAACACTTTGAAATTATTGCCGTCGAACCTATTGAGACCGTCTTTTGTTGCAATCCATAAATAACCATCCGCTGTTTGAATTACACAATTAACCGAGTTGTTGGATAATCCGTCTTGAATTTTAAAACGTTCAAACTGATAAATTGACAACTGGGAATACAAGGGGTAATAACTAATAATAAAAATTAATATTAAGCACTTTAGAAAGGTCAATATTATTTTCTCCAATGAGCTACCTAATATTAACCAAAAAAAAATTTTTTAGCTTAAAAAATATTTACAAAATGTAGGTCGAGCAATCTGCTCGACTTACAAAAAAAATGATTGAGCAGAAATTGTTAAGTGGAGTTACATTTTACTGCAATTGTTAATTCGCCAATTAGTAATTATCCGAATTTATGCAAATATATTTAAGAACTTGATCTAAAAATTTGTTAGTAACATAAATTCAACTTTAATACTTTTACTATTATAAATAATTTATATTTATGAATAGACAGCCCGTTAAATTCAACAAAGAGCTGATAGAGAAGAGCCGGTACTCTAAGTTTCAGGATTTTCACAACCTGATGCAATTCCGTATTCGCGATATACTGCTTGTTTCAAGTCTCTATGATTCCTACATATTTGAAGAAGATAACCGCTTGTACGAATTGATCCGGCAAGAATACCAGGGTCTGAGTCTGAGCCATTCGCCCGAACTTGTACAAGTATCAAGCGGTAATGACGCATTTAGATTGATCAACGATGAAAGAAGATTTGACCTGATAATTATTACACTCCATATTGAAGATATGTCGGCAGTTTCTTTTTCAAAAAAAATCCGTGAAGCCGGAATCGATATCCCGGTTATTCTGCTTGGATACGATAATAGGGAGATGACCGATCTTATTGCGACAAAAAATATTTCTGTATTCGATAAGGTTTTTATCTGGCAAGGCGATTACAGAATTGTACTTGGTATTATAAAATTTTTAGAAGATAAACAGAATGTTGATAACGATTCCAGGCGCGTAGGTGTTCAATCGATTATTTTAATCGAAGATAATGTTAGATTTTACTCATCCTATCTCCCGTTAATTTACACAGTTGTACTTCAGCAATCGCAAAGTTTAATTTCAGAAGGAATAAATCTCTCTCATAAATTTTTAAGAATGAGAGCAAGACCAAAAATTCTGCTTTGTTCAAGTTATGAAGAAGCATGGAATTACTTTACAAAATATGAAGAGTATATTCTTGGTGTAATTTCCGATATTGATTTTTTAAGAAATGGTGCCCCTGATCCGCAAGCCGGAATTTTATTTGCGCAAAAAGTAAAAGAACACCAGCCTGATATTCCCATTCTTTTGCAATCTTCTTTAAGAGATAATGAAAAAGTTGCGTCGTCTTTGAATGCTTCATTTTTGCTGAAGGATTCACCTACGCTCCTGGATGATCTTAAAATGTTTATGGTGCAGAATTTCGGTTTTGGAGACTTTGTTTTTAAAACCGAGGAAGGGCATGAAGTCGGCCGTGCAAGAAATTTAAGAGAGATGGAAAAACTCTTAGCGAGTGTCCCGGATGAAAGTATTCTTTACCATGCTTCAAGAAATCACTTTTCGAATTGGCTTAAAGCACGAACAGAATTTTGGCTAGCGCACCAACTTCGTCCTAAAAAAGTTACGGATTTCAGTTCTGCTACTGAACTAAGAAATTTATTAATTGAATCTGTTAGAGAATTCAGAAAATCACGACAGATAGGGGTTATCTCCGATTTCAATAAAAATACTTTTGATTCCACGACAACATTTGCACGAATCGGCGGCGGTTCGCTTGGTGGTAAAGCAAGGGGATTGGGATTTGTTAACAGATTACTAAGTGATTTTGAAATACGATACAGATTCGAAGGAGTGAAAATATTTGTCCCCTCTGCCGTTGTCTTAGCTACCGACGTGTTCGACCAATTCATGGCAGATAACAATCTTTTAAATTTTGCTTTGCGATCGAGGGATGACGAAAAGATTAAACAAAAATTTCTAAGCGCCGATCGGATTCCTAATTATGCATTAAACGATCTACGTGATTTCCTGGAAATTGTTAAAGAACCGATTGCTGTCCGCTCTTCAAGTTTGCTTGAAGACTCACAAGGGCAGCCATTTGCCGGAGTTTATGATACATACATGCTGCCGAATAATCACCCCGATCTTGAAGTACGCTTGAAACAATTGATGCACGCAATAAAAAGAATTTATATGTCAATCTATTTCCAGAGGTCTAAGGATTACATCAAAGTAACAACTTACCGTTTGGAAGAAGAGAAAATGGCAGTAATAATTCAGAAACTTGTAGGTGCCGAACATAATGGCAAATACTATCCGGAATTTTCGGGTGTTGCTAAATCTTACAATTTTTATCCTTCTCCGCCGCTTAAATCCACTGATGGAATTGTATCGGTTGCACCCGGTCTTGGTAAATACATTGTTGAAGGAGGATTAACATTCAGGTTCTGCCCAAAATATCCCCAACATATTTTGCAGTTTGCAACAATACACGATATTCTGAAATACACTCCTTGCGAGTTTTTTGCACTAGATTTTAACCAGGAGTTCCATGATAAAAATATAGATGAAGATTTACTTCTAAAAAAGTACAGCATCGCCGATGCACTTGAAGATAACACGCTAGATCAAACTTGTTCTACTTACTCTGCGGATAACAATGCATTGTACGATGGTATCAATAGACCGGGACCTAAACTGTTTAATCTTTCACCGATACTTAAGTACAGATTGTTTCCGCTGCCAGAAATTTTAGATTTGCTGCTCGAAATGGGCAACTGGGGCACTGGTAATCCAATCGAAATTGAATTTGCCGTAAACTTGAGCGTAGCGCAAAGTAAACCGAAAGAGTTTGCTCTGCTTCAAATGCGTCCGCTGGTTATTACAAATGAAGTTGAGGAATTGGAATTTGAAGCACATGAACCGAAAGAATTAATATGCAAAAGTGATCAAGTGCTGGGTCATGGAGTAATAAACAATATTAAAGATATAGTATTTGTTGATATTAATAAGTTTGATAGAAAACTAACCTTGGAAGTTGCACACGAAATAGCCCAATTCAATTCCAAACTGTTACATGAATCACTTCCTTATTTATTGATCGGTTTAGGAAGGTGGGGTACACTTGATCCATGGCTTGGTATTCCGGTTACATGGGAAAGTATAAATGGCGCTAAAGCAATAATTGAATCCAACTTTTCGGATTTCAATGTTGCACCTTCACAAGGATCGCACTTTTTCCAGAATCTAACATCGTTCAAAGTCGGTTATTTTACTGTTGATGAGTTTTCTCAACAAGGATTTATTAACTGGCATTGGCTTAATAATCAGAATGTTGTTGAGGATAAAGGTTTTACCAAACATATTAAACTCGAAAAACCGATAGTAATAAAAATAAACGGGCATAAAAGTAAAGGGATAATTCTAAAACCATCCGACAAATATTAATACGTTGAACTTCCATTTCAAATGAGCTAATTTTTATTGTATTAAAATTTGATATTCTTAAAGATCTTGGAGTTGTGATGAAAAATTTTGTGATCAAACCGGCAGTACGAACTGAAAATGTAACGTATGCAGTTAGAGACATTGTTGTGCTTGCAAACCAGGTAGCAAAAACCGGGAAAGAGATGCTGTATTTAAATATTGGTGATCCAAATTTATTTGATTGGGAACCGCCAAAACATCTTGTTGAAGAAACCTATAAAGCTATGTTAAAAAATCTTAACGGATATGCGCCATCATCGGGGATAAAACAAGCCATTGATGCAATAACACAAGAAGCAGAGAAAAAAGGGATTAAAAATGTTCAAGATATTTTTGTTACTACCGGCGCAAGCGAGGCGATAGATATTTGTTTAACCGCATTAGTAAATGATGGTGAAAATGTTTTAACTCCCACTCCGGGCTATCCGCTTTACACGGCAATTCAAAGTAAATTGCAGATGTATGAAAATCCATATTACCTTGATGAAAGCAATGGTTGGCAGCCGAATATTGAGGATATTAAAAGTAAAATTAATGATAAGACACGTGCAATAATTTTAATCAATCCAAACAATCCTACGGGTTCTAATTTTTCCCCGGATACTTTGAAACAAATTATTGAACTTGCTATCGAACATAACCTTGTAATTTTTGCCGATGAGATTTATGATAAACTATTGATGGACGGAAAGAAACATACTTCGGTTGCATCGCTGAATTCTGAAGCGCCGATGATAACATTCGGAGGTTTATCTAAAAACTATATGGTGCCGGGATTTAGAATTGGATGGGGAATTGTAAGCGGTGAAAGATCAATTTTAAAAGATTATATAGAAGCAATTAATAAACTATTACGCGCACGCTTATCGGCAAATCATCCCGAACAGTATGGAATTGCGCCGTCGCTTTTGGGTGAACGATCTCATCTTGAAGTTGCGATGAAAAAATTGACAAACAGAAGAAATCTTACTGTAGAAATGATGAATGCGATACCGGGAATTTCTTGTGTTGCACCGGAAGGCGCTTTCTATGCTTTCCCAAGAATTCATAATATTTCTGATGATGCTCACTGGACTCAAGAATTGTTGAAAGAAAC
>DYJK01000017.1:0-9635 GCA_020723165.1 Melioribacter roseus
TAGTTGAACTTATAGGAACCGTTAATACCGGTGATACAAAGAGTGAATTAACAGCGGAAGATAACATTTGGATATAATTCGATGTCTTAAAATGATGTATAGATGAACTTGAAAAGGGAATCTATAGAACCCATTTCATTAAAATTGAATATATGTTAAGGCAAAACCAGTATTGATACTAATTTTGTTGAGCTAATGCATCTGAACTGTATTGCCGATGAAGTATTATTTAAAGATAATTCCGGGAAATGGTTTTCACCCGATCAAAAGATTTTGTATCATAAAATTCAATTTTCATATTCATAAAAAAAACTGTCGTACGAAAACTAAGATAAAATTCGAAGGTCTTATTGAGAACTTACAATTAAATTACAGTTATGCACAGAGCACTCTGTGCATAACTCTTAAGCATATATTTATGAATCAAGACAAAAAAATCATTATTGAAGAGTCAAAGCCATCATTTGTTCCGGATAGCGGTCGCCTCTAACCAAATCGGAAAGTGCATCAAGTTCTTTTATCTCGTCCTCCGAGATTTTAACATTTATCGCTTCGATATTTTCGAGCAAATATTTTTCTCTCTTTGTGCCGGGAATCGGAATTATATCTTCTCCTTTTGCAAGAACCCAAGCGAGAACAAGCTGGGATGCTTTTACATTTTTTGATTCTGCAATCTCTTCAATCTTTTTCACAACTTTCAAATTAACTTCAAGATTTTCTGCACTCATGCGAGGCATATATTTGCGGTAATCTTTTGAGTCCTGAATATTATTAAACTTGCCGGTGAGTATTCCTCTGCCGAGAGGACTATATGCTACAGTTGTAACTCCGAGTTCTCGGCACTCGGTTAAGTTTGCTTTTTCAATATCGCGTGTCCAAATCGAATACTCCGATTGAACTGCCGTAATCGGATGAATAGCATTTGCTCTCTTCAATGTACTCCCTTTCACTTCGGAGAGACCGATGAATTTTACTTTGCCTTCTTTTACGAGTTCAGCCATCGCGCCGACAGTTTCTTCGATAGGGATATGCGGATCGACTCTATGCAAGTAATAAAGATCGATCACATCTGTTCCCAATCTTTTCAAACTCGCTTCACATGCTTGTTTAACATATTCGGGTTTGCCGTTAACGCCGAGAAATTCTCCGTTCGGTCCGCGCACATTTCCAAATTTTGTTGCGAGAACGACTTTGTTAAATTTTTCTTTCAATGCAGCTCCGAGAAGTTTTTCGTTATGACCCGAACCGTACATATCAGCCGTATCAAAAAAATTTATTCCGAGCTCAATCGCTTTATGAATTGTCGAAATAGATTGTGCTTCGTTCGTCTCACCGTAAAATTCCGACATTCCCATTGCACCCAAGCCAATCGGAAATACTTCGAGATTGCTTTTCCCTAATTTTCTTTTTTGCATAACTCCTCCTAAATGTATGAATATTCATTCATTAGTTATTTAAAAAAATTTTAGTTTTTTACCGCATCCCAGCATCCCAGGAATGCTAATTTTTTTTCTTCTTCGGTGAATTCTGTTTTTTGCAGAACATGTGTTTTAACTAATTCACCTACCGGTGCGAAGAAGAGCGCATGAAAAATTGTATCGGGATAATCTTTGACTATTTTTTCTCGTTTAGCTCTTTCAACAAGTTTGATTATCGGAGAGAAAATTTTAAATCCCTCTTCCACAGTTACTTTTTTGATGAAAGGAGAATTTTTGAATTGTTCCATTACACTGAATTCGGCTCCTCTTTTCAGCTTGAAATCGAGAGAATTTCGCCATACCAGCTCGAATGCATCCCTCACCGGCATATTTTCCAAGTAACCTTTCATCAATGAATTGCTGTACTTTTCTTTTATCTCGAGATATAATTTGTTCAACATCTCTTCCTTATTCTTGAAATAAAGATAGATCGTTCCGGCAGCAACATTTGCCTCTTTTGCAATTAACGACATTGGCGTTGAATGAAATCCTCTTTCGTTCAACAATTTAATAGCCGCTTGATAAATCGCTTCCTTTTTATCGATAACTTGTTGTGTCATGACACTGCGAAATTAAATGAATGTTCATTCATTGTCAAAATAAATTTTATGTTTTGTATGTCGAACCGCGTTATTAGTAAATTTGCCAAACTTCAAACCGCAAAGAAAGGATAATGCATGTTGGGTAATTCGTTAATTGAAATCTTCGAAAGAGATTTGAACAGATTAAAAAACGAAATCTCATCTTATAAAAATGAAAACAATTTATGGCTCACCGATAAAGCAATCAGCAACTCTGCCGGAAATTTATGTCTGCATCTTCTCGGAAATTTGAATCACTTTATCGGCGCAGTTCTCGGCAATACCGGTTATGTGAGGGAAAGGGAAAAAGAATTCACTTCTAAAAATGTTCCGAGAGAAAAATTAATTGAAGGAATAGAAAACGTTCTCGAAATAATTAAACGAACGATTCCTAAATTAAATGAAGACGATTACAAAAAAATTTATCCCGTTAATGTTTTTCAAAAAGAAATGACTACCGAGTTTTTCTTTATTCATCTAACAACGCATCTTAATTATCATCTGGGACAAATAAATTACCACAGAAGACTTCTTGATAATTAATCAGCGTTAATTTGTTACCCGAAAATTTAGAAAGGCAAATATGAATATTATTTCATTCGATAATTTTCTTTTGTTTGCATTTACAAGTTTTATGTTAAATATCACTTCTGGCAACGATATGATTTACGTTGCAACGCGAAGTATCAATCAAGGAATAAAAGTCGGAGTGATTTCGGCAATCGGTATTGCGCTCGGTTGTTTGGTTCACATGACGGCTTCTATTTTCGGACTTTCATTGATAATCACTCAATCGGCATAATTACTAGATATAGAAATACTATTGTAATTTGCCTTTGCTGGAATTATGGTAGAACCAAGCATAGAGTGGCGAAACAATTTTTACTTTATACTGTAATAACAGTTCGAACAAACCTTGAGGTATGTATGGGAAGATTCACTCTAACGGTTATTTTGATTTTGCTCATTTCATTTTTCAATACCTTTGGAAATTCCCCTTGTCCCAGAAGCGGACATCGCATGGTGTATGATAAACAATTGCAATTGGTAATCTTATTTGGTGGCTGGAGTTCACAAGAAAAGTATCTGGATGATACATGGACCTGGGATGGAGTGAAATGGGAAAAATTAAATATTCCGGCTCCAAGTCCACGAAGCTGGTTTGGAATGGCATACGATGATCAACAGCAGCGGGTTCTGCTTTTTGGAGGAAGAGATTCTTTAGGTCGGTCGCTTTCAGATACCTGGCAATTTAAAGACAGAATTTGGACGGAACTCTTTACAGATCATAATCCCGGTGCAAGAGATCATTTTTCTATGGACTACAATCCGGTATCAGGTAATCTTCTGGTTTATGGTGGTTTTGATGCCGGTAGAGAAATAGATCATACTGATACCTGGGAATTTGACGGCAAGGATTGGAAACGGATAGCTATTACTGGTCCCAATGCTTGGTCTACACAGAATATGGCGTTTGATCAAAGCTCTCAAAAAATTATACTGTTCGGTGGAATGGATAGTACTCTTACTATATTTAGATCTACATGGAGTTGGGAAGACAACAGTTGGGCAAAACTTTCATTTCCAGAAGTTGAAGGTAGAACACATTTTTCCTTGATATATGACCCGGTTAATGAGTGTCTCATCAGGTTTGGAGGAAAGAATCAGGAGCGAATGGCATTTGCCGATACCTGGTTGTTGGAACGAACCGGGTGGCTTAAACTGGATATTACTTGCCCGGCAGCACGTATTGACCATTCTGCGGTGTATGATTCAAAACGTAATCGTATGGTAATATTTGGTGGAAAATTACCAAGCCCGGATAAAACCAGATTTGGCGACACATGGGAATGGGATGGTAGAAAGTGGCTTGTGGTTGATAGTGATGAACAAGTTCAAAAGTGAGCTGAAAATTTTCAACTGCAATGTTTTTTGTTAAAGTGATGACTTTTAGTGTTCTTGCTCTCCACCGCCTCTGCGAAACAAGGGGAGTCAATACCAAATCAATTATTAGAACGAACCAATTGTTTCCCCACAAAAACTGTGGGATATACTGTCATAAAAGGTTAGGAGGATTACTTTATCAACGGCTATCAAGCCGATCTGGAATGGCAGAAGTCTCAAAAAGATAATTGGTCATGGATCGGGTGGTTTGTACTCAACGGCGAACGAAGAGGCTGGTTTGTAGATGCAACACCAAATCATCAGTGGAAAGATTTTGATAATTGGATTGTCAACGGAAAAGAAAACGCACGGTATAATAGAATTCACTTCCTTCCTTACATAGAAGATTTAAACAGATCGCACAAAATTGTTATCGAAGAATTGAGTGTTTATAAAGATGACTGGTATAAGTCTTCTTTTGTGCAAGCATATAATTTCAAATTGAGATTCGGACAAGAAAAAAATTTTCATGATTTTTTAGATGCTGTAAAAAGAGCTTTCGAAAAAACTTTCCCGGGGTATTCGTTTATCAGCATGAAAAATATTTCCGGCGAAGATTTACCGTCGTATTCCGTAATGATTGCGTTAACGAAGAACGAAAATTTCAATGTACTAGAAAAATTATTTGATGATTTGATAACCTCATTTTATTCAGCCAAAGAGTCGGAAGAAATTTTGACGAAGGCGTCAAATTCGATTGAACAAGTAGAAAGCGAACTATGGGGTTATCGCAGTGATTTAAGCATGTATCCATAACTTAATAAATCACTGGAATTTATATTCAATAGAGTTTCGAGTTTGTAGTTTATAGCTGTTTGTTTTAATTCCTAAATCCAAAATTCGTACTTCGTCTTTCGTACCTCGCACTTTTTTTTTCTGTTGAATTTAACTTTACTCTTGCATGTGCGTCTTAATTCGGGACTTCTCTATCTTTTGTTGGGGTACAAATATCAAAAAGTATTTAGGTATAAAAATGAAAAAGATAATCATTACATTTTTGTCTGCAGTGTTCTTATTCCAATCGTGTAAAGATTTGGGAACGGATCCGGTTCCGGAATATTACGAGCGTGATAAAGATATTATGAAAATGTTGAAGGAGCGGGTTGATTATTATAAGAAAGATGTCGGGATAGTAGTTGGAATTATTAAGAACGGCGAAACAAAAATTTTCAGCTACGGTAAGCTTGATAAAAATAAAAGCGATGTGCCGGATGCTAATACGATTTATGAGATTGGTTCGATAACCAAAACATTTACATGCACAATTCTTGCTGATATGGTTTTGAAAGGTGAGATAAGTTTGGATGACCCGGCGCAAAAATTTATGCCGGACGGAATTACAGTTCCAACATATAACGGTAAACAAATTACTCTGCGTCATCTTGCAACACATACTTCGGCATTGTCGCGCGACCCGGAGAATTTTAACGATCCGCAAAGTACGCTGGAACAATTTTTTGGTTCGCTTACCAGTAGTAAACTAACAAGAGAACCGGGAACGCTCTATGAATATTCAAATCTTGGAATGACACTTCTCGGTTATATACTTGCCGAAAAAAGCGGGATGGATTACGAAACACTTCTCAAAAAAAGAATTCTTGAACCGCTTGGAATGAACGATACTTATGTTGAAGTACCGGCTTCTGCAATGAACAGGTATGCAACACCATGCAATGAATCTTTAGTAGAAACTTCGAGATGGGATATCAAAATAAAAAATTTAGGCGCCGCCGGCGCTATTAAATCTACTATGAACGATATGTTAAAATATATGTCTGCAAATATGGGACTGGTTCACACTTCTCTTGACGATGCGATACAATTTACTCACAAAATTTTGGTGAAGAATATAACCGGTCCGCTTTGGTCAATCGGTCTCGGCTGGCACATGCTCGATATTTCGGGAACGGAATATATTACACACGGCGGCGCAACTTATGGATTTAGTACATCATGTTATTACGATCCGGTAAAAAAAATAGGGGCGCTGGTGTTTACAAACTCACGCGCGTTCTCAAACACAACAAACAATGTTGCAAACTTTACTTTGTATAATATAGTCAGCAATGAAAAAGCCGCTACGATAGACCCGGCAATATTAAACGATTATGCCGGGAAATATCTCGTTGAACCGAATTCATTCTTCGGTTCGAATTTTTATATAACATTTACAAAAGAAGGGAATTGTTTATTCGCTCAATTGACCGGCAATCCTAAATTTGAAGTTTACCCTGAATCGGAAGACAAATTTTTCTGGACGGTTTATAATTCTACTGCAGCATTTTTTAGAGATAAAAACAATAAAGTGATTGGATTCGATTTGTGGTTTGAAGGGAACATCTACAAAGCAAATAAAGTGAATTAAAAAATAAAATTATCCGGGGATCAAAATGAAATTTGCAATTACGTTAACAGTTATTTTATTACTAACACAAAGTGTACAAGCATTGCCAAAGTTTGCGGCGAGGGAAGGAAAAACATGCAGATCGTGTCATCTAAATTCTGCCGGCGGCGGATTACGGACTGACGAAGGAATGAAATACGGGCAATCGGCTTTGCCGGTAAAATCATGGCAAGATGAATTTCGTCTGCCGAATTTGACGAATAAAATTTCGGAGAATATTTCTATCGGTGCCGATGTTGAAACTCTTTACAAAAGAACGGATAATGCGGAGAATAACATAGCTGAAAACATGCAATTGTATCTTGCCGATTTTTATGTGGGATTACAACTGGCAAAAAATGTTTATCTATATTCCGATTTTGCGCTCGATGAAAAGCATCAGTTTTACGGACTAATCGAACTACCCTCTATTAATAGTTCTGTTACAATTGGAAAATTTATTCCCAATTACGGGTTAAAACTTGAGGACGAATATTCTTTTGTGCGCAGCAGATTGGATTTTAGCCGCGAAGATGGAAACCCGGCATCACCGGGAGTTCAAATAAATTTTTCAACTTACGGATGGAATTTATGCGGCGGAATTTTTAACGGTCCGTTAAAAGGAGTAGGAACCCAATACGTTGGTAAAATAGAAAAATATTTTTCTGCGGCAGAAAATTTTCATACTCTGCTCGGGGCAAACATAATGTACCGCGATGAATTCGAATCGACTACTTATGGTGCGTATGCATCAATCGGAATTAGTAGTTTTTCCGTTACCGGTGAAATGGATTTTATATCAACATCCGGTGTAAAAGGAATGGTTTCTTATCTCGAAGGATCGTTATTAATCACTTCCGGTTTGGAGACGTTTGTTTCATACGATTATTACGATCAAGATATTGATTTGACTACCGGAACTCTTTCTCGTTATAATTTCGGTGTTGAATTTTACCCGATGCAAGGCGTTAAAGTGAAACCGGCCTTCAGCATTTTGACAAATAGTAAAGAAGATAAGAACGGCAACGAGACAAGGGTTCTAGTTCATTTTTATTTTTAATAAATATTTTTTACGGAAAGTCTGATTGTTGTAAGTTGTATTTTAAAATTTGTACTTAGTAAATCGTTCCCCCGAAGGCGGGTCGTAACTCGTCATTCAATTCGTATTTCGAATTTTTGTAGCGATTTGCATTTGCCGAAGGCATTCCGATTTCATCGGGACAAATGTTTCTTTGATAAGTTTAAAACCAAGTAACATTTTCGGCAGCACGTGAACTTGTGAGTTGTGATTTGCTTCCCGCTCCGCAGAAGCGTAGCGAGGCGAGTCAAATGTTTCTTTGATAAGTTTAAAACCAAGGGACTTAACGTAACTGCATAAGCATCCGTAGTTGTGATTTGCTTTCAAATGTTTCTTTGATAAGTTTAAAACCAAGGCTACGGCTGTAAATTCAGCTACTCCGCCGGTTGTGATTTGCTTTCAAATGTTTCTTTGATAAGTTTAAAACCAAGTTCATTCCCAAATCACCTAATCGTCCGTATGTTGTGATTTGCTTTCAAATGTTTCTTTGATAAGTTTAAAACCAAGTATTGGGTCGACGACGATGAGAACACTTGGGTTGTGATTTGCTTTCAAATGTTTCTTTGATAAGTTTAAAACCAAGAAACCGCAGCGCGTTCCTCAACTCGCAGCCGTTGTGATTTGCTTTCAAATGTTTCTTTGATAAGTTTAAAACCAAGCCTTATCTAAGTGTTCCATATGGTTTCAACGTTGTGATTTGCTTTCAAATGTTTCTTTGATAAGTTTAAAACCAAGTTCTTCGAATGCTGATTGCATATCGAGTGCGTTGTGATTTGCTTTCAAATGTTTCTTTGATAAGTTTAAAACCAAGAAAGAACCGGCATATCCGCAGAGCAGCTCTGTTGTGATTTGCTTTCAAATGTTTCTTTGATAAGTTTAAAACCAAGTATATGCTGAAGATGTTACTTCGAGTTCTGTTGTGATTTGCTTTCAAATGTTTCTTTGATAAGTTTAAAACCAAGGTGTAGTTGTTGCACCTGGTGCAACACTAAGTTGTGATTTGCTTTCAAATGTTTCTTTGATAAGTTTAAAACCAAGGAATCTCAAGCTAAAAGCGCTCAACAATTAGTTGTGATTTGCTTTCAAATGTTTCTTTGATAAGTTTAAAACCAAGGCAACAAGATGCGCACCCTGCTGGCCACACTGTTGTGATTTGCTTTCAAATGTTTCTTTGATAAGTTTAAAACCAAGGCATTTTGCCTTCCACAAATCTTATTTATTGTTGTGATTTGCTTTCAAATGTTTCTTTGATAAGTTTAAAACCAAGGTAGCGGTTTTACGAGGACCGAGTAATGCGTGTTGTGATTTGCTTTCAAATGTTTCTTTGATAAGTTTAAAACCAAGGGTAGGATGAAACAACGCCTTGGAATTAAATAACTTACGAGGATTTTAGGATTAAAAAAAATCCAGCTTGGTTTTAACTCCACCTAAATCCTCCTCTTAAAAAAGAGGAGGATTGTTAAAAGAGCTCAAGTTGATGGGGTTCTACGAACCCATCCTCCTTCGTCTTTCCGTAAAATATTTCCATCATACCGAATTGCTTATCGGTGATTTTTAATATTCCAACGTGTCCTTTTTCGGGAAGTAATTCTTTAATGCGTTTTACATGTACGTTCATGTTTTCTCGGCTTGGGCAGTGCCGGACGTAGATAGAAAATTGAAACATCGAAAAGCCATCCTTTAACAACTCTTTTCTAAAATGGGTGTAAGCTTTCTTCTCCTTCGGTGTTTCAGTCGGAAGGTCGAATAATACTAATATCCACATTATTCGGTACTCGTTGAATCTCATAAGTTTTTTGAACTCATCTCTGGCACCTCTCTTAGAAAAAGAGGGGAGTTGAGCCGGTTGATTTATACTTTTTGTGCAAAGGTATTCTGCAATTTTTCTAAAACGTTTTTAATATTGTTCTCAACTTCGTTGTTTGTGAATCGAATTAGATCAATATTCAAATTATTTATAACAAAGGTTCTTAAAATGTCGCATTCTTTTTGTCGTTCATGGTATCCACCGTCAATTTCAACAACCAATTTTTCCTCAAAGCAAAAGAAGTCGGCTATATAAAACGTTTCTTTGCCCAACATATCAAAGAAGATTGGGTACTGCCGGTAAAATTTTCTATTCATAAATCTTCTATCCCGTACACTTTCCCAAAATATTTGTTCTGCTTTTG
>DYJK01000017.1:9645-45033 GCA_020723165.1 Melioribacter roseus
AATGCTTTCTTAAATCACGACAAAGTTGTTTGGCAACGGTAATTAATTTTGGATTTTTAGAAAAACTCATAACCTTTCCTTTGAACTCATCCCCGGCCCTTCTCTTAGAAAGAGAAGGGAGTTTTAAAAGTCCCTCTTTTTTTAAGAGAGGGATTTCGGGTGAGCTCACATCTCCGGGTAAATAATTTTTCTTGCTTCGCCTTCAAAACATTTTGCAAGCGATGAAGTTGTTCTTTGCGCCGCAACCATCAGCGGACTTCTTTTTTCTTCGATAATTACATCAACAGTTGCAATTTCCAGCAATTGTTTTTTTATAGAAGAATTGAGTTCATAAAAATCTTCACCGTTGCTTACTACTGTATAAACCACTTTGTCAACATAGGGGCGGTACGGTTCCATGATATCGTCTGCCAAACAATAAGCATTGTACTTGTTTGAATGATGGATGCCGAACGTTGGCAGTAAGCCGGAGCCGGCAAGTGCTCTTGCAATAATTGCGCGGAGTATTGCATAACCGTAATTGAATAAATTATTTGGCGGCTCGCCGTAACGGTCGCGGAGAAAATTTGGAATCATCGAAAAGAAATTTTTCCAGTAATAAGCGGCGGCACGTCCTTCGTAATTATCGGGATCACCGGAGCGGACTTTCTTCGCCCATGTTATCATGTTGTTGATTGGGATTTTTCTTTCTTTGAGATTCGCGGCTTGATTGAGAATCTTTGCCGTAATCGTTTGCGACCACAACTGTTTTTTTAACGGCTCGGATGATTCAATCTGCGCTCTAAATTTTTGCGACTGCTCATCATTTGTTGCAAGCGGCATAAAAAGCCCACTTGGCATGTGTGAACGGTTGCACGTAACAATCGCAGAATTATTTTCAAGCAGAGAATCCAGAAGTCCATGCGTTAATGTAATTTGATGATTGTCCAATACCACAATCCCGATATCTTCAATCGGAACAGTGTTGAGAACCTGTTTTGAAATATCTTTTCTTTTATCGAGCCATCCTTCGCTTTTTTCCGCAACAATGGTTTCGTGTTCATTCACATCTTGTTCATAAGCCATTTGTTCTTTTTCATTCTCATGTTCTTCTTGCTGTTGATGATCCAAACCTTTAATTACAAGCTGTTCGTTCTTTTTGGAAAGATATGCCGGATTGCTGAAGTATAATGTTCGTTTGATCATATTTTTCTCTTATTTTAACTCAACCCCAGCCCCTTCTCTTAATAAGAGAAGGGGAAAAGGGGGATGAGTTCGCTTTTACATTATTTTTGTGTAATTAAAATAATTTGAACCATACAGAGAGCAAGTTATTTATGATTATCTATAATTTCTCCCAAGCAATTAATTGTAATTTTTTGTGGGGACAATGTTTCCAATGCTGCTAAACTCTGTATCTGATAAAATCTTTTGCACAATTTTGCATTTCTGCTGTCGTTAAGTTCTGTTTCAAGATGATGTCTAAAAAAGATTTCAAGTTGTTTCCCGTTAAAAAATATTTTTTGAACACGGTATAAATAGTTGCTTAAGAATCCGTAATCATTTCTTGAAACTGATTCTTCAAAGGCATCAACACTAAGTCCAAGTACAAACATTTCATTCTGCTGAAAACTTTCGACGTATTTCCACTTGCTATCAGGTAGTTTTTCAAGAAAACTATCGGGATATTTCTCTTCATCTTCTTCCGCAAGAATTATATCAATAACTTCAGCCGGGTTTTTAATTATAACCGGTAAGCCGTACTTCTTCCGCTCTACAGCATGCCAGAACGAACAGATACTTATTTGTTTATTTCCATTTTCATCCAGATAAATTGCGAGATGATGATTGTTCCCCGGTTTAACAAAACCAATCTCTTTGCCGCTTTCGTCTTTGCTGATTGGTTCAATTGCCGAGAGCCCCGTAAACCATCTCACCGTTTTGATTGGTATTTTTTTCTTTTCATCAAACCAGATTGGATCGTTCTCTAAATTCTTAAAAGCCTCCTTTGCTTTGCCTCCGTATTTTTCAAGGCGCTCTTTTACTTTTTGTCTGATCATGGGATCAACAATATCTTCAATTTGTTTTTCGTTAAGTGATTGAATAGGTTTTTTAATAACTACTTCTTCGCTAAAACATGTACCGTATTTTAACTCAACAGTTTTTTCTTTGTTCAGATATATAGGGTCCTTCTTCAGAGATGCGATTGCTTTTTTAATATTGTTATCATACGAAGAAAGTCTTTCTTCAACCAATTGTTTGATATAAGGTTTGTAAATCAGATGTGGATTTTCGAAAAGATATTTTACCGGCTTTTCTTTTACTATGGTTTTGATTTTACCATAAACGCTTTCTTCACTTAGGGGACCTCTTGGAATGATAACACCGGCTTGAACAATTATTTTTTTACCATTCTGTTTTACTTTACGTTTTCCGAAGGACGCGACTTTCTTTCCGGCTTTGAAAGAGATTAAAATTTTCTCCGCCTCTTTCTCAACCTCTTTAGTTGTAAAAGGTTTTTTAGAATAGATGAAGTTTTCCAATAAGTTTTTGTTTTTATCTAACTCGTGCTTTGCTTCTCCAATCTCCCTCAGCATATCATTGCGGACTTTACTGCTGTTTAACGTATTGAAGCGCTGGATAAAACCTTGTTTTGTACAAGCGATTGTAAGTGCATCAACAGCATGATGTCTATGGTCGTTACGTTTTGACCATCCTTTAATGATTTCTTTCTTGTATGAATTTCCATTTTGGTTTATTTCAATAGTTTCTGTTAAACCGACTTCACGATATTTGGGCCGCTGTAAATTTATCAAAACATCATCCCAGCCCCAGATATGTCTCAACTCGGCAGTTACGTTGCCGCTCGTTGCCCAAACGTTATAACAAATGCTTTGAAGTATTTTCCTTGCTTTTCTAGAAATGTATTGTGTTTCGCGTAATTGCCGATCGATAAAATCTTTTGGGATTTTTTCGCTTGGCATTAGAAGTTTGTCTCTTTTTGTTTTTCCAATTACATGATTTTTATAAAGAGTGTTAATTCTTTCCACATAGTCATTAAATTCAGTTTCCGATTTAGTCTGCATGAAATCAAATGCAGTTTGGTCCTTTTTGTTTGCGTTGCATTTTCTGTGAGCCAATGTCTTATTGCTTTGCGAATCATCAAATAGTTTTGATCTCGGTATTATATGTTCAACTTCTACTTCTTCTCCAAGAATTGCAGAAGTAAGAGAAATCGGCTGTCCACAATAAATGCAAATAGCGTTTTGTTTCTTTTCTTCATTTGAAATTTCATGATATAAACGCCATTTGATAATATTGTTTCTTGTTCCCCTTAATCTATATTCTGCAAGCCACTTTTCAATTTCTTTGTTTTCCCGTTCGCGTTCGTTCATGCTTTTGTATGTTTCATTTCTCTCATCTTTACTCTGTTTTAATTCTCTTGCTAACTCAATTCTTATTTCGTCCGGCTTTCCATATTTATCAATTGCGGTGTTTATTACATTAATCATTTGGTTAAGTATCTTTTCAACTACTGGTTGTCTTAAACTATTTTTCTCTAATGGTTTTAGTTTGTCCAACAATTTCCTTTCGTAGTTTTCTTGTTTTGTTAAAGATGCGGAATGATTATAACCGGCATACGAACATGCATCTGGGTATTTATCGCCATCCATTAAATAAGGTAGAATTTTTCTCATTGCTCTGTGAGATTTATTTCCGAAACTTTGTTTGGTGAAATCAAGAGATGATAATCTAATTGCAATTTCTTTGGGAAGCCCGAACCTTTTTATCAACGCATTCTTGCATTCTTCTTTATCATTTATAGAATATACTGTGTGCCATAATTTGTAGAAGGGTTGTGTCTCAACCTCGGGTATGATTCGCTTTTTCTTTTTTGAACCGATAACTTCGCCGGTTTCTTTATCTACGAGAAATCCTTCTTCATCATATTCTTTTGTAGCCATTTCAAAACTAAAAAGGTTTTTATAACCTTCAATATCTTTGAAGCAATTCGTGATTGCAACCTTTGTTTTGTTCCCTTGCAGACCGTTAGCTAACTGCTTATTGCCGTAAACATCGTCCTTTTTTAAGTCGAGTATTTTCAACAATTCTGCATAAGAAAGTTTCTCGTGATTATCCATGTAATCAAATATTTCAAACTTTTTATCTAACGGAATTTCAACTGATTCGCCCGTTTTTCTTTTTAGAGTGATGTTGTTTATTGTTTCCCAAATTTTACACACTTGAAACAATGGTGAACTTTTCGGTGCTACCTTTGGACCAATAAATAATTCCTTTTCTTTTCCGTTAGATTGTAGCTTAGTCCAAAATCCTTCAAAATCGCAGACAGATACAAGTCCTTTTTGCGATTTTAATTTTCTCTGATAATAAATAATTTCGTCCCTGATTTTGGTTATTAATTCGTCTGTTAAAATTTCGGGATAAAATTTTTGTTGATTTTTCATTATCGAATCGAATTCTATAACGTAAGCCTCTCGAGGGAATACTTGTTCTTTGATTCTATAGTATTCATTTTTACTCAGTTCACTATAAAATTTTTGTCCGATAGTTAATCCATTATCTTTCAATTTATCATATCTGTTCTTTACTTCTTGAACATACTCGGTATCTTTCTTATCGAGATTAGCTTCGCTTCTACTGCTTTTATAACCTCGTTTCTGATTTAGATGAAGTAGAACTCTGCCAACTTCTTGAAGGGACAGTTTTTCGTTAACAGCACCGCTCCTGATTTTCCATAGTTCGAGCTTTGGTAATTTTATTAAATCAACATTAGGCAGCATATCATTCTTTTTTAATACGACAATTAAATTTTGTCTTCTCAACTGATAGCGGTCGTATCCTTTTCGCTGTGTGCGTTTAAGTGTTCTCTTTTGATTTTTTGATATAGCATTTCCTTTTGTGAATTCATCTTTGTCATCGGTTGTCAACGGAATAATTCTACTGCCCATTCCGAGTATTTTATTTTCTTCTTCATCAACGATTGCCCATCCGATTGAAGAGACGCCGAGATCAAGTCCTAATATTTTTTTCATGATAAAATTCCTTTTGTTTTTCTATGGAAAATTTTTATGTTGCCATCAACATTTGAAGCAAATCACAATAAGGATTATTCCGTTGTGAAAACATTTATAGTAGTCCCGCCTAACGGCGGGATTGCTGTTTTAAAGGTGGCAGTAATCAGTAGAAGCGCGGTCAAATCTTTATATCAACTTTGTTCATTTCTTATAAAAATTCAAGCAAAATCTTGGATTCTTATCCCGCCTACATGAACATGTAGGTAAGGGTAATTATTTCCCCCTTAGTGCAAAAAAACAGCACATCTGTGCAGTTGTTATCCCATTTTGAAATAATTATTTACCTACCAGAATCTTGTAGTTCTACTACATCCGGTCTATGGGGGGAACACCGGAACAAATTGGATTAACAACTAAAAGGAGGACGCAATGAATAGTTTAAATGAAGTATTTAATCCTCTCGCTGAATTCATTCCCGATGATATTTACAACCTCCTGAGCAGCAGAGGATTAATTGATGAAAAATCCGTGAGGGATTACGTCATCAGGAAAAAATTCAGAGATCTGAGAGATCAAAAAATCTCTGCAAGCGAAGCGATTGAATCACTCAGGGCTGAATACCCATACTTGCAATTCGATACATTACGTAAAATAGTTTATCAACCCCGTAATTAACACACATACATACTCCTCTTAGAAAAGCAGCCGGAAAGGATATTATCCAATTCCGGCTTTTTTATAAATAGTTTAACTGCAAATGAAAAATAAAAGTCTTATTTTTTGTACGATTATTCCGCGTAATTACTCCAATTTGGTACGATAATAAGGGAAATAGATAGATTAACATAGATGAAAAGAAAATTCGGATTTCAAAATAAATTCTCTAATTTCGTCTAACCCGATTTTTTGCTCACAAGAAATTGTGTAATATTTAGCCAATCTGAGCAGAAAATAACTAAGATTTATTAGTATACTATCTAATACAATATATCTCATAATAAATTATTGGAGAAACATATGGTAACCAGTCTCTTCTGGTTTGTTCCACTCGCCTCACTCTCCGCACTTTTCTTTGCATGGTTTTTCTTTAAGCAGATGATGAAAGAAAGTGAAGGAACCGAGCGAATGGCAAGTATTGCATTATACGTTAGAAAAGGTGCAATGGCTTATTTGAAACAACAATATAAAATTGTTGGCATTTTCTTTCTTGTTATAACTGCAATTTTTTCAATTATGGCTTATGGATTCAATGTACAAAATCCGTGGGTTCCATTTGCATTCATTACCGGTGGTTTTTTCTCGGGTTTATCCGGTTTCTTTGGAATGAAGACAGCAACTTATGCTTCAGCACGAACAGCCAATGCAGCAAAAGAATCACTCAACAAAGGTCTTAAGGTTGCTTTCAGAAGCGGTGCTGTTATGGGTCTTGTTGTTGTTGGTTTAGGGTTGCTCGATATTTCTATTTGGTTCATAATATTAAACACTGTATACCCCCAGGCATCCGGGGCGCATAGTTTAGTAATTGTTACTACTACAATGTTAACATTCGGAATGGGTGCTTCAACACAAGCTCTCTTCGCAAGAGTTGGCGGGGGAATATTTACAAAGGCAGCAGACGTTGGTGCTGATTTAGTCGGTAAAGTAGAAGCCGGGATACCGGAAGATGATCCGAGAAATCCGGCAACCATAGCAGATAACGTTGGCGATAATGTTGGAGACGTTGCCGGGATGGGTGCAGATCTTTATGAATCATACTGCGGCTCAATTTTAGCTACTGCCGCTTTGGGTGCCGCTGCTTTTATGGGAACACCTGAATTACAAATGAAAGCTGTTATTGCACCGATGTTGATTGCCGCTATTGGTATTGTTCTTTCGATAGTTGGAATTTTTATTGTGCGTACTAAAGAAAATGCAACTCAAAAAGATTTGTTAGCATCTTTATCGAGAGGAATAAATTTTAGTTCTATTTTAATTGTTGTGTTCTCATATATAGTTGTAAGTCTGTTAGGTTTTGAGAATGCTGCCGGTATTTGGGGAGCTATTGTTACGGGTTTAGTTGCCGGAATAGTAATTGGTAAAGCAACAGAATATTTCACATCACACTCTTATAAACCAACGCAAAGAATTGCAAAGAGCGCTGAGACCGGTCCGGCAACAGTAATAATTTCGGGATTGGGTGTTGGAATGGTTTCAACTGCGATACCCGTTATAGCCATTGCTATTGGAATTATATTAGCTTTCTTGTTTGCTTCAGGATTTGATTTCAAAAATATGAACATGGGATTATATGGAATAGGAATAGCCGCCGTAGGAATGCTTTCTACATTAGGTATTACTTTGGCTACAGATGCATATGGACCAATTGCAGATAATGCCGGGGGCAATGCAGAAATGAGCGGATTGGGTAAGGAAGTCCGTAAAAAAACAGATGCGCTTGATTCACTTGGTAATACAACTGCGGCAACCGGAAAAGGATTTGCAATAGGTTCCGCAGCACTTACAGCGCTTGCATTATTAGCTTCTTATGTTGAAGAAGTAAAAATTGCTCTCGTTCGTGCCGGTCAAGAAATAATTCAAATCGGGAATGATATTACAGTATCAACTCAAAACGCAACTTTAGTGGATTTAATGAATTATTACGAAGTCAACTTAATGAATCCAATAGTATTGGTTGGAATATTCATCGGCTCAATGATGGCATTTCTATTTTGCGGTTTAACAATGAATGCTGTTGGCCGTGCTGCCGGTAAAATGGTTGATGAAGTTAGAAGACAATTCAAAGAGATTGCCGGAATATTAGAAGGTAAAGCAGAACCGGATTATGCGAGTTGTGTTGCTATCTCAACAAAAGGTGCACAAGTAGAAATGATCCTTCCTTCTATGCTGGCTATCTTAATTCCAATTATTACCGGTGTTATATTCGGTGTTGCCGGTGTTATGGGATTACTTGTCGGCGGTTTAGGTGCCGGATTTGTACTAGCAGTTTTCATGGCTAATTCGGGCGGTGCGTGGGACAATGCTAAAAAATATATTGAAGAAGGATTTCTTGGCGGTAAAGGATCGGTTGCTCATAAAGCTGCTGTTATTGGTGATACAGTTGGCGATCCTTTCAAAGATACATCCGGACCAAGTTTGAACATACTTATAAAATTAATGAGTATGGTCTCGATTGTTATGGCTGGTTTAACGGTTGCTTTTCATATTTTATAGGAGATGAAGACAATCAACATCTTAATGACTTTGCGGTTGTAGGTTTGTTATTTTGTTCATCGCAAAGTTATTAAGACATTAAATAAAAATAATTAATGATTTAGAGGTTAAAAAATGAAAGGGGTCATTACACTATTACTATTTTTTTGTGTTGTAACATTTGCTCAAGAAAATCAAAATCATGAAGTCTCTTCCGATGTAAAAGAACTTTCAGATTTTCATGAAGTCATTTATCAATTATGGCACACCGCATGGCCGGAAAAGAATATCGAAATGCTTAAATCACTTTTGCCGGAAGTAGAGGAAGGATTTGCAAAAATTAAAAATGCAGAACTACCCGGAATTTTACGCGACAAAAAATCAAAATGGAACGATGACGTTGTTAAATTAGAGAGTACGGTTAAAAATTATAAAGATGCCTCCGAAAAAAATGATTCTGTAGCATTGTTAAATGCTACCGAAAAACTACATATGCAGTATGAAGGTCTTGTAAGAGTAGTTAAACCGGTACTGAAAGAAGTGGACGCATTTCACCAGGTGCTTTATATGGTTTATCATTATTATTTGCCGGAGTACGACATTGAAAAAATAAAATCTTCGGCAGTTGAGATGAAATCAAAAATGGAAGCACTTAATAAAGCACAACTAAGCCAAAAACAGAAATCGAAAGAAGATAAATTTAATACAGCTAGAAAAGAGCTGGATGATGCTGTGTTGGCATTGAATGAAATTTCAAACAACGATAGTAGAGAAAAGGTAACTGTTGCTGTTAATAAAGTTCATTCGAAATATGAAGAACTTGAAAAAGTATTTGAATAATTAAAGAGCTGAACGAAGCGGAGAATGAGATTCTTCGCTTCCACTCTGACTTGTTGAGACTCGTCGAAGCGAGGCGAGTCGCTCAGAATTTGTTAGTGATCTTCGCAACCGCATGCTTTGCCGGTTTTTGCTTTTTCAAAAGCTTCCCTCCCTTCTTTGAAAGAAAACCATGCAATAGCAGCAGCACCTAATGAATCAATTCCTCCAATACTGGTTAATTCATAACCGATACTCGACGCAAGCAGTATAATTGAAAGGTAAAGACAAGTCTTAGTACAGTTTGCATCTGCAATAAGAGCATTTGAATTTAACGCTTTCCCAACTTTCAATTTATAGTTAATCAGCAATGTCATTGTAACTATCGAAATTAACGAAATTACGATTCCCCAAAATGTTGTTTCCGGTTTGTGGCCAATAAAGAAATTATAAATTGCTGAAACCGTGAGTCCAAATACTAATAAGTAGAAAGCGAATCCGGTAACTTTCAGTGCAGTCTTCTCAAATTGATCTCTGCTTTCTTCACCATGATTTTTAATCCTGGTTAGCATGTGCCATATTCCAATCCCGGAAATAACCTCTACAAAAGAATCCACACCGAAACCAAATAGTGAAAGTGTTTCATCCTCTAGACCAAAGAAAACCGATATAAGCCCTTCTAAAAAATTGTAAAAGATTGTTATGTATGCTAAAATAAAAGCCAGCTTATATAAAGATGCAGCCGGTTTTCCGGCTGCTATTTCAAATTTCATTTGTGAATCCTTTCACTCATTAAGTTGAATAATCTTGCATCTGCATCAAATCGCTGTACCTTGACATGAAATATGCAATTAATATTATAAACACCACAATTGATATAATGATCAGGATTAAATTTATTATAATCAAGATCTTGATGATTTTAAAGTACTGGCCTTGTAATTCAAATCCTCTACGCATTGCATTTGCATCGTTTGTCGTTCTAAAAATTGAAAATTGGTCGGCTGCTTCACGGATTCTTAAACCAATAATAATTGTAGGAACTCCTAATAAAGCACCGATAATAGTTAAACAATTTAAAGCGCCATAGATAATTGTAAACATACCAACAAAGCGCATATCTTTAACCATCTTTTCGAACATAAATTGAAAAGGTGTTGGAGGCTTATAACCCGTGGAAGACTCAACATTGATATCGTCAAATTGCTCCATACTAACTCCTAATTGGTTTGAGATGGAAACTTTAATACTGATGGAGAAAGGAGTCCCTTTGGGAGAACCCTCGGCTTCATCGCCTTGCTCACTAAAAAATATTTGTGGAGCTAAAGGGATTTGAACCCTCGACTTCTTCGTTGCGAACGAAGCGCTCTCCCAACTGAGCTATAGCCCCGTATTTTTTTAGTGAAACTACGAGAGGTGGGCAATAAAATCAATATTTAAATCAGAATAATTTTTTGATGAGGTTAAATAAAATTTACCGGGTATCTGTCAAAGTCGTCTTTTTCGTTGTTGAAATGATTAATTCCGAATTTTTGTTTAAAACTTTGTAATAATTCGTTGTTATTTATAAACCAATCTTTGTGCATCAATATTTCGAAAATAATTTTGTCTTCACGCTCTGATAAATCTTTTAGTATCCCTCTTTCTTCGAAACTTAGCTTCGAGTGAAAATCATTTTCTGTTTTGATCTTCTTGTAGATATTTCTTTTTTGTGCGCTTATGCGGTGAAGTTCTTCAATTAAATTTTCGTAATAAGGGGAGCGGTACAATGCAATATCATAGTTTATTTTAGACATTGAAACATTCCTTTTTATAGCTCTATATAAAATAAAGCTTGTCCGCTATTGATACTAATTATGAATATGTAAATAAATCATTAACTCAATGTTAAATACTTTTAGAATTCTTTATTAGGTTGGAGGTATATAATCAATAATCTTTTTATATTCGAAATAAAAAGGAGATAGTATGGAATATACATACCTTGGTAGAACGGGATTAAAAGTTAGTAAACTTTGTCTCGGCACAATGAATTTTGGTCCCTATACATCGGAGGAGGAAAGTATTAAAATTATGAACCGGGCATTGGAACATGGTATTAATTTTTTTGATACCGCTAATGTTTATGGATGGGAAAAAGGTGTGGGAGTTACCGAGGGAATTATCGGGAGATGGCTGGCTGAAGACAAAAGCAGAAGAGATAAAATTGTTCTTGCTACGAAAGTTTATGGTAAAATGGGCGATGGTCCTAATGATCAAAAACTTTCTGCATATCATATTCGTAAAGCTTGCGAGGACAGCTTAAAACGTTTGCAAACAGATCATATTGATTTGTACCAGATGCATCATATCGATCGTAATACGCCCTGGGAAGAAATTTATCAAGCTATGGAACAGCTTGTGCAAGAAGGAAAAGTAATTTATGTGGGCAGCAGCAATTTTGCCGCATGGAATATTGCTGAAGCCCAGATGATTGCAAAGCAAAGGAATTTTTTGGGATTAGTTTCTGAACAGAGTATTTACAATCTCCGTAACCGTAATATTGAACTTGAGGTAATACCGGCGTGTAAACGTTTTGGTTTGGGATTAATACCCTGGAGTCCACTGGGAGGTGGTATTTTGTGCGGTATTTTAGAAAAGGTAAAAGAAGGAAGAAGAACACGCGAACCATTACACAAGTCTGCTGAGAAATTAAAGCCGCAAATTGAAGCTTATGAAAATTTGTGTAAAGAAATTGGTATGAGACCGGCGGATGTTGCCCTTACATGGGTAATGAATAACCCGGTTGTTACCTCGCCGATTATTGGTCCAAGAACAATTGAACAATTAGATGAAAATGTAAAAACGCTTGGATTAAAATTAAATGAGGATGTTCTGAATAAGTTGGATGAAATTTGGCCGGGTCCGGGCAGCCAGGCGCCCGAAGCGTATGCGTGGTGAATTTGTTATTTGTGTTAGAATAACTTAAAAGAGATTAGATAGAAGGGGGAATTTTTTATAAATTTATTACGAGAGAAAAATATTAAGGACTAAATTGAAATAATGAAAGGAAATGGAAGTACAAATTATAGGATTATAGCCGGAGATTGTGGTGAGCTACTCAGTGAACGAAGTATTAGCGAGAAGGTAGATTTAACCTTTTTAGATCCACCATTTAATCAAGATAAAGAATACAATTCATGGAACGATAGTTTACCTGAAGAAAAATATTGGGAAATGATGCAGAATGTATGCACTAATATTTATAACCTAACTTCCGAAGGTGGTGCAATATATTTTATGCAAAGAGAAAAAAATACCGAGAATGTTTTACATTGCTTACGTGAAAGTGGGTGGATTTTTCAAAATCTAATAATTTGGAAAAAGAAAACCTCGGCAGTTCCGGGTTTAAATAGATTTGGCAAACATTACCAGGTTATTGCTTATGCCACAAAAGGGAAAACACCACGTATTTTTAATAGGTTACGGATATCGCCACCGCTTCCCGTGCATTATAAATACGAAAGAGAAAACGGTATGTATGTTACCGATGTATGGGATGATATTCGTGAATTAACTTCCGGTTATTTTGCCGGAGATGAAGCAATAAGAAATGGAGAAGGCGAAAGATTTCATAAACAACAATCGCCGATAGCATTATTGTTGAGAATAATATTATCATCAACAAAAATAGGTGACGTTGTATTGGATCCATTTGCCGGTACCGGGACGACACTCGTTGTTGCCGAACAGCTTGGAAGAAAATCCTTTGGCATAGAAATAGACCCAGATAATGTAAAGTGTATAAAAAGCAGATTGAAAAAAATCAGCGATTCAGATGACATTGCAAAATACTTTAAAGATTATATCTATACTGAAAATTTGAAGTTAATCTGGAATACAGCACTTGAGATATCTGTTCCCAAGAAAGATAAACCTTTAAAATTATTTGGTGAATAATGTACTCTATATATCATTTCTTCCATTCTCTGTACAAACAAAAAGAACAATTTAAGAAAGTTAAAAAATTAGGTAGGTTTCCATTTAACACTAAACTATTGTCTTGTAAAAATGAAGGTGTCTTTCCCGATTTAGCGATTCGAATTAACAAAAAGAAAAATAAATTTACTGGTGGCGAACTAATAGAATTAAAAGATAGTGATTCATATACCGTTTCATCTTTTAATTCAACAATCCCGTCCCGGGGTAAAAACATTGATAATATTATCACTGGAGAAAACAGTACAATCAAAAAACAAATGGAAAAAGCCGGAGATGATATATTCTCTCTTTCACAAAGGGATGTTTATTATCTTGTACGGGGTAGGAAAAAAGAAAATCTTAAAGTTTGTTTAGTATATGGAAGCTTCTTTGAAACGATTAGCATAGATAGTCTAATAAGTCAATCATTCTCTCAAGTTGTAGATGAAAGATTAAAAGAAATTGGCAAGGATATTTCACCCGAATTAAAAGAATCACTATTATCAATATTTTCCGTTCAGCAAAACTTCAGTAAAGTTCGTACTGTCGAAAAAGCTTCTGTAAAACTTCGGTTCAGAATTATGACAGAAGTTAAAAGTGAAGGTAATATTCTTAATACAAATAAATATCCCGATATAAAAGACAATACCATGAATTTAGTCATGCCGTGCCATAATAAAAAAGAGGAAATAGACACATTAAAAAAATTTAGTTCAGTGTTTAGTAAGTCAGAAATAAAGCACTTCAGTATTTTTAAAATCAAACATCATTTCAACGGTTATTTTTTAGTTTTTCAAACCAAGGTATAATCTTAAGAGGAATTATGACAAACAAAAGAAACACTAAGTTTATTGTCATACTTATAATCTTTTTGCAGTTTATTAATATTACTGCTCAAAAGAAAAAACTCACTTACAAACAAGTTTATCAATTTGGAGAACCGCGGTTAACACAGCAGCTGCCACGAATTCAAGGATGGTTTAGCGATGAATATTATCTGGAAACAAAAGCAGACCCGAATATTCCCGGCTCTAAACCATCATTGATGAAAATAAAGGCAAAGGATGGATCTTCAGAGATATATGTTGACTATTCCAAGTTGAATGGAAATATGCCCGAAGGTTTTTCAATTGAAAGGGCAGCACCAACCCCGGATTATAAGGGTTTTTTGTTCAACCAGAATAAAGATCTTTATTTTTATTCGGCAGAAGAGAACTCTCTTAAAAGGTTAACTAACGATGATGTTGAAGAGAAGAACCCAAAACTCTCACCGGATGGGCAGAAAGTTGCCTTTACAAAAAAGAATAATCTATATGTTTACAATATTGAAACCGATGAAGAAAAGCAGATAACATATGACGGAAGCGATCTTATTTTAAATGGATGGGCATCATGGGTTTACATGGAAGAAATTTTAGGACGCTCTACACAGTATGCCGCTTTCTGGTGGTCACCAAATAGTGAGATGATTTCATTTCTAAAATTTGATGATTCTCCCGTTCCTGAATTTCCTTTGTACCGTGCGGATGGTCATCATGGCGAACTTGAAAAACAACGCTATCCAAAAGCCGGCGATCCGAATCCGTATGTTAAGCTTGGCATCGCAAATGTTAACAATAGAAATATTACGTGGGCTGATTTTGATGAAAAGGCGGACCAATACATTGCATGGCCCACCTGGACGAATGATAACGAACTGACTGTTCAATGGATGAACCGCGGTCAAGACAACATAATAATTTATTATGTAGATCTTACTAAGGGTAAAAAGACAGAGCTCTATAATGAAAAACAATCTGCATGGGTAGAATGGTTTGAAGATTTGTACTTCTTAAAAGACGGAAGCGGATTTTTACTTAGAACCGGTGCTGATGGCTATTACCATCTTTATTATTATGATATGAAAGGAAGTTTGGTGAAGAAATTGACTAACGGTAGAATGCATGTTCAAGATATTGCTTTCGTTGACGAAGAAAATGAAAAAGTTTATTTCCATGGATGGAAGGATAAATCAACAGAAAAACATTTGTTCGTTGTTGATCTTGAAGGTGAAGACTTAGAACAAATTACTACTATTCCCGGTTCGCATACTTGTACTATATCACCAAGCGGAAAATATTTCTACGATAGATACAGCAGCATAACTCAGCCAGCTAAAATCGATCTCTGTAAAATTGATGGAAAACTAATTCGAAATATTGCTGATTCAAAAAGTGCTGTGATGGATGAATACGATTTAGCAAAGGTGGAATTGTTTACCATTCCTTCGGGTGACGGATACAGTCTGCCGGCAATATGGTATCTGCCGCCTGGTTTTGATCCGAATAAAAAATACCCGGTAATTTTTTCTGAGTACGGCGGACCAAGTTCGGGCTCGGTTAGAAATTCATTTCCATACTGGCTTGAAGGACATTACTTAGCTCAAAATGAAATAATTTATTTCTCTGTTGATCATCGCGGTTCAGGACACTTTGGAAAGAAAGGAGCAGATTTGATGCACCGTAATCTCGGCAAATGGGAAATGAACGATTACATAACTGCCGTGAAATGGCTTAAACAAAAACCATTTGTAGATTCAACAAAAATTGCAATTGAAGGAGGGAGCTACGGCGGATATGTTGCGGCGCTTGCTTTAACATACGGCGCTGATTATTTCACCCACGGCGTAGCAGATTTTTCCGTAACAGATTGGAAACTTTACGATAATGTTTATACAGAACGATATATGGATACACCCGAAGAAAATCCCGATGGTTACAAAAATGCTTCCGTTATAACTTATGCGAAAAACTACAAGGGGCAATTACTTATTCGTCACGGTACAATGGATGATAATGTTCATATGCAGAATACGATTCAATTAATTACAGAACTAATAAAACTTGATAAAGATTTTGAATTGATGATCTATCCAAACTCGCGGCATGGATACGGAATGCCGAATGGAATGCATGCTAACCGTGAAGCAGTACAGTTTTGGTTTAAGTATCTGTTAGGCATCGAACATACATTATGAAAATAAAAATTAATCAGAATTATTCATTGAGAGTCTAAAATTTTAATTTGAGATTCTTCGCCCCGATGAATCGGGACTCAGAATGACAGAGGAGAAATGGAATACAACGAAAATCCAAAATCATACGATCCGGGAATGCACTCGGCTGAACATATATTGAACGGAACGATGGATAAACTTTTCAAGTGCGGAAGGGCTTTCAGTGCCCATATCGAAAAAAAGAAATCCAAGTGTGATTACCACTTCAACCGGAATTTAGACACAGCAGAAATTCAGGATATTGAAAAACGGGTAAACTCGGTTATCACGGCTGATATGCAGATATACGAAGAGTTTATTACAAAAGAAGAAGCTAAAACAAAATTCAATCTCACACGTTTACCGGAAGAAGCCGGGGAAACCATACGCATTATAAAGATTGGTGATTATGATGCGTGTCCTTGTAGCGGTCCCCACGTTCATTCCACGAAAGAAATTAACGGAACATTTAAAATTGTCTCGACAAGTTTTGAAAATGGAGTGCTGAGAGTCCGTTTCAAAGTAAACTGAGATTACCATAATCTAATTTTAATATCACCTTAATTTTAAGTTAACACACCAAAGTTATCTTTGTTTTCATTTATTAAGAAAGGTATTAAATGGAAATCAAAGTAGGTGATGTTATAAAATATGTTTTCCCGGACCCGGCCAATAAAGAACAAAAAAATTTTGTCGGCATTGTTGCTGCAATAAACGATGATCATATTTTTATTATGAATGATAAAAAAGTGAGGTTGAAAGTATCTTATAAAAATTATGTTAATCTTGAAGCTATTGGAAAAGAAAATTTATCTGTAAATTTCACACAGCAATAATGGGTTTAAATGAATAATTATTATCCGCTGATATCAAAAGTGTTTATTCTGTTCTATACAGCATTTTCATTAGCGACATTATCAAATTGTGCAAAAGAAAACGAAGAGCATTCCGCTTTAGAACAAATCAATAATACCCGTTCAGTAAAATTGGATGTTTTAATAGATCAATTTGATGCCGTTCAATTCAATTGTAATGAAGTAAATTCAATTCTTAATAAAAATGTTGTTTTAGATACGCTGCTTATTGGTGTCCAAAAACATAAAGATAACTATGTTCTTAAAGTAAAGGTTAATTGTGGACTGACGGAAAAGATCTTTGCCGAATTAAAATGCACAAAAGAAATTTATCATCAGTACCAAAAGACAAAATCTAATAATCTATTGATTGCTGCGAAAATATCATCATTCATAAAAACCGATCTTATGGCTGATGTAGATACGTTAACAGATAAGTTAAAACAAGTTAATCTCGGCAGCTCTATTTTGTTGAGCGGAGAATGTCTCGCATTGTTGGAAAACGCTTATTATGACAACACAAATTGATTTGTATTCGCACGATGAATTTAAAAATTTTATTGTCACGAATAAAGCAACAACGGTTTACTTCAGCACGCCGGACTGCAATGTTTGCAAAATACTCAAGCCAAAACTGGTAAATTTTCTCTCGGAAAATTGTCCTCATATCAAGTTCGGTTATGTTAATATTGATGAATTGAAAGAAACAGCAGCCCAGAACGGTGTATTCACAGTCCCGACAATTATTTTTTTCATTGAGGGGAAAGAATATATACGCAAAGCTCGCTTCATAAATTTTGATGAGCTTAAAAATGAACTTGAAAGAATTTACAGCTTATTATTTTAGTGAGGTTTATTTCCAACTAAAGTTCACTTAAAAAATCATTTATCTCTTTGTAAACTTCTTCTGGTTTGTCTTTCCATACAAAACTTGCCGAGTTCTCAACATCCACAACTTTTATTAGCGGATTTCTTTCCGAAGCATCATTCCATGTTTTAATGAATTGTGCTCTTACATAATTATTAGTTGGATTTTGCAAAACAGTTTCATTGAACATTGCTCTAAGCACCAACACCGGGCATTTTATTTTATCAAGTTCGGCTTTTAAATCCGAAGCAATATATTCGCAGAGATAACGTACCATTACCGGTATCGGTCTTTCAGCAACCTGATCCCAAAGAGACATCCCTTTTGTGGTATCGAGAGAATAGATTTCAGGCAGATAATTTCCATCGTTCCAAAATTCTTTTGTTACGTGTTTAAACCAAACCGGCGCAGAATATGTATCGGCTGCTTTTATAAGAGTAGTTAACGGAACATCTTTTTCTTCACCTTTTAGGATTCCAATAAATTTTGCTACGCCGCCTAAAATTATTACACCTCCAACTTTATCCGGGTAATCAACCGCTAATCGTAAAGTTAATTGTGTACCAAGAACAAAATGACCAACAACAATTGGTTTTTCTAATTCCTCTTTTTCGATTAGTTTGAGTACACCTTCGATTACTCCTTTATTCCAGCTTTGTTCGCCATAACTAACAGTTGAATCGGGCATTGGCGGCGCACTTGTATTGCCGAAACCGGGAATTGTGATTGCGTACATTGTGTAATTATGTTTATTAACTTCTATAAAATCACTAAATATAGAAGTATCGAATCCCCAGCCGGGAATAAGAATTAATGTTTTTTCTCCTTCACCGGTTTTAATATATTCTGGAATTGCACCCAATTGGCTTGTCTTGTAACCCGGAATATGAACAAGATTATTTATGGTTGAATCTTGTCCCGTGTTTGTTGGCTGTGAATAAATAATTGTAGAAAATAATAAAAGAAGATACATGAGTACTGATTTATACATTACGTTCTCTCTTTAATAAAAAATTTTTGGACAAATTTAAGGTTACTGAGTAATTAGTTCGTCTTGTTTTATAAAACCGGACGCGAATTTTCAACTGAATTGGCTGAAATAACCAAAGAAAATCATTAAGAGAGAATTTTGTATTCGGATGGGGTTTTACCGGTTATTTTTTTGAAAGCCGAATTAAAAGATGATTTACTGTTGAAACCGACTTCCAATGCAATGGCATATAAAGTGTAATTTGCGCTGTGATTTTGATTTACACGACTGATAAATTCATTCACTCTGTATTCATTAATGTAATCGCTGAATGATTTCCCGAATTTTTCATTAATCAGTTTCGATAATTGGTGCTGGGGCAGATCTATTTTCTCCGCTAGTGTTTTCAGTTTAAGTTCTGGACTGGTAAAAATTTTTTGATCTTCCATTAGAAATTTTAATTTCTGTAAATATTTTCCTCCTTCCTCGCTGCCGAATTCCATATACGACCGGTACTTTTGTGCGAAACCCGGAATTATCAACTCTGGATTTAAAACCATTTTGAACGCAATAAAATAGATAATGCCGGAAGTAATCAGTGTATAAATGTAATTTGTAACCGGGTTGTATTTTCCGACAATTAAAATGTATATGTAGAGTGTAGATATTGTCAACGCTAGTATCGAAAAACAATATGCCAATGTTTTTAACCAGTTAATTCGTGCAGAAACTGATGTTATATATTGTACGCTTGAGTATTCATGCCTTGCTTTTCTAGTCCAACTAAAAATTATTATAAGATAAATCAAGAGATGCACGTTTTGTACTGCGAACAAAACCTTTACATAAGTAATGAACGGTAAATTACCGGCAAGATATTTGTTGATGAAGTTTGTCCAAATGATCCTATCATAAAAGAAGAAGGGGATATTGTACAAAAATTGTAGAAAGTACGGTACAAAGTGAAGCCAATATTTTTTCTTCCATTTAAAATTATTATCGGTTACAGATTTTGAGTAGAAATAAAAAAGGGGACCGTAAAGAAAAATTATTCCGTATGTAACTCCCAGCATTTGAGGCACAAATTCTTTTAGGTCGGTCCGGATGACAAGGTAACCAATGTTTGCTAATATCATTAACAATATAAGAGCACTTAGCAGACGGGATGCAAGTGCGTTGCTGTTTCTCTTTATAGTAATAATTGAAATTAAAAAGAGACCCTGAACAATATTAATAATAAAGAGAGCCGACCAAATCATAATTTATTTCTAAGAAATTTATACAACGGGCTGATCAAATTAAAAATTCAACCAGCCCCAACAATTAATTTATTTATTTGAAAACTTTACCGTCTTCGCAACCTCTGCGTTTTGAGATTTCACTCCTTAAACGCAAAGGAATATTTATTCAGGAATTCTTCCCGGTGTCCATGGTGCACCAATCTTTTCAAGTTCTGCTTCAATTGATTTTAATTCAACATCGTTAATGCGTTTCAAATCATTGGCTATCGTTGGTAATTCTTCACTCAAAATTTCATAAGCAGTCTTTTGGTTCTTTGTAATATTTGATGTTGAACTGTAATGCGGAGAAATCAAATGGTTCAATCTCCAATTGAGCGGAACTTCTGCCGGCGGAATTTCTTCACTGCTTGCTTTTGCTGGCTGCCCGTAAAATTTGAAATTGATTCTGCTTAACTCGTTTGTAATTGAAGTTACCCTTTGTAATAATTCAAACGATCCGTTTGGAGTGTTATTGATTGTCTGTTTAATGTTTTCAAAAATTTTGGTTAGCTCTTCAGTCTGTTTCCGTGCCCCCACAAATTTTTTGGCAAGCTCTAAAGATTTCCTTTGGAATGCAACGAGTTCTTCTCTATTAACTGCCGGCAATGTAGTGTTCTTTAACGGTACTACATTAAATTCTGTTGGTTCAATTAATTTTTTCTCGGCACCTCTTGCAACCAATGAGATACTCACTTTGTGTTTGCCAGGTAATGCAAGCAGACTGCTTGTGGGCTTTGCTGTCGGATCAAATTTATTATCCTTTGCTGTTATTGGATTAAAACCGTCATACTTCAAATCCCATGTTATGCGGTTAATCCCGGAAGAAGCTGCGGTCGTAATTTTTTTCACTTCATTTCCGCTTGCATCAATAATTGAGAAAACTAAGTAGGGAGCTTTTTCATCTTCTTCTTTTTTTAATTCTTCATAACCCGGCTGCGGAATCGGTTCTCCTTTTTTGAACAGCTCTTTCTCTCTTTCTTTTCTTTCAGCTTTTAAAGTTTTAGGAACCTCTTTTAAATAATAAGTAAACTGGGCACCAAATTCCGGATTAGGCGCTTTGAAATATGATGCACCTTGTCCATACTTACCATCGGTTTTGATATATAGCAGTGCATCTTTGATAGGGAAGAGATGAGCTTCTTTATCTAGCAATTCTTTTGATATAGTTCGTAACGGTGAATAATCGTCTATCACATAAAATCCTCTGCCGAAAGTAGCGGCTATCAAATCTTTTTCTCTTTCCTGGATTACTAAATCAGGAACTTTAATGTTTGGAATTCCTGATTTCAACTGAATCCATTCAATACCTCCGTCGATAGTGAAGAACACTCCCCACTCTGTACCAACAAACAACAAGTTTTTATTAACCGGATCTTCAACTATTGTATTCACAGCGCCATTTGCCGGAAGATTACCGGCGATAGATTCCCACGTTTTTCCTTTGTCGTTACTTTTAATTATGTAAGGCTTAAAGTCATCACGTTTGTGATTGTTAAAAGTTGCATAAACAACATTTTCATCAAACCGTGAAGGAAGTATATCGCTTACAAGCGTAAACTGTGGCACATCGGGAAAGTCATCTGTCTTTGTCCAGTTCTTTGCATCCTCGGTAATTTGGATTAACCCGTCATCGGTGCCGGCAAAAATTAAATTTTCTTTAATTGGAGATTCAACTAGCGATACAATCAAACCAAACTGTGAAGTGCTTACATCTTTATCAACCGCATCGATACTCCAATATTTATCCATTACTTTAAATGAGTTTCTATCTGTTTGAGTTGTGAGATCACCACTAATAGTTTGCCAGTTTTCTCCGCGGTCGTCACTTCTGAAAACTCTTTCGGCAGCAATATAAAGCCGTGTTGGTGAATAAGGACTGATAATGAACGGTGTATCCCAATACCATTTATAAGTTTTTTCGCCTTTGCCGGGTTCCGGACGAATATCTAAAACCTCACCGCTTCGTTTATCGTAACGGATTATATTTCCGTACTGCCATTCAGAATAAACAATGTTGGGATCGGTTGGGTCGATTGCCTGGAAGAATCCATCGCCGCCGACAGTCATCATCCAATCACTGTTAACGATTCCATCTTCACTCAATGTGCGCGAGGGACCGCCCATACTTTGGTTGTCTTGTGTTCCACCGTATATGTTGTAGAATGGTAATTCATTATCAACATTCACTCTGTAAAATTGTGTTACGGGAAAGTTAGCTTTAAAATCCCAATTAGCTCCGTCATCAAATGATTCGTAAACTCCGCCATCACCGCCGATCAGCAAATGTTTTGTGTCTGTTGGATCAATCCACAATGCATGATCATCAACATGGCGGTTTGCAATACCGAGATTCTTCCATGTTTTACCGGCATCAAGTGTAACTTTTGAAACAACATCCATCAAAAAAACTTTATCGATATTTGTTGGATCAGCATAAATCTCGTTGAAGTATTGACCTTTAGCATAAGTATCGCTCATTTTTTCCCAGGAAGCGCCGCGGTTAGTTGAGCGGTAAAATCCTCCTTTATTTTCTGCGGCTTCAACACTCAAATAAATTACATCCGGATTAACGGGTGAAATTGCAATACCCAATCCGCCGAGATCAACCGAAGGTAATCCCTTCATAATTTTTTCCCAGGTAGCACCGGCATCTATTGATTTGTAAACCGCTGTCTCCGGTCCGCCGCCAATTTTTGTAAAGATGTGTCTTCTTCTCTGTTCTGATGTTGCATAGAGAACATCGGGATTGTGAGGATCCATAACAATATTGTTTACGCCGGTATTTTCGCTGATGCTCAAAATTTTATTCCAGGTTTTACCGCCATCTGTTGTTTTGTAAAGTCCGCGCTCGCCGCCCGGTCCCCAAACCGATCCTTCAGCAGCAACATAAACAACATTAGAAGTGCGCGGATCAACTACTATTCCGCCAATTTGCCGGGATTCTTTCAATCTCATGTTAGCCCACGTTTGTCCGCCATCGGTTGATCTGTAAACGCCGCTGCCGTAACCAAGTGCGCGCTGATGATTATTTTCACCGGTTCCAACCCAAACAGTAAATTGATTGTTTGGATCAATAACAACACAGCCAAGCGAGTAGGGAAGTGAATCTGCTATTGCATTCCATGTAACGCCGGCATTTGTAGTTTTCCATAAATGTCCGCTTGCCGATGCAACGTAGTACTCACTCATGTTATTTGGATTGACTGCAAAGTCGGCAATACGGCCGGAATTCCATGCCGGACCGATACTGCGGAATTTTAATCCGTTGAAAGTAGAACTGACTAATTTGTTTTTTTCTTTGCTATTATTTTTTTTGTCGTCATTCTTTTGTGCAAAGGATATTGCTTGTAAGCTTATAATAAATAACAGTAAAATTAATTTGAACTTCATAACCACCCCGATTTTATGATTAGTTAATTTGAATTGATTCCCGGAAAGTAAAAAGTTTTTGATGCGAGTTTTTAATATTTTGCTTTTGCAAATGCAGCCGTGTTTGATTGATGAGCAAACCTATAAAAAAAATAATTCTAATTCTAATATTAATTACGATTCTGCCGGTCGTTTTCTTTACTTCCTTACAAGTAACATCCTTAAATAATGATGAAAAGATTATAAGCGATATCTACAAAAACCAGCTTGAATCGATCCTTTTTTCAGTTAATCAATATTCGGAAGATTTAGTTAACTCATGGCTGAAAAATATCGAAACGGTTTTAAGCGGAAACAAAACAGAAGCGGATTTAAAAAAAGAATTTAAGATGTTCTTTAATCAAACAACCGCCGTAAAAGAAATATTTATTTCCGATAGTTCTTTTTCAGATCAGCTGACAGTAAAAAATATTAATAAAGTTCCGGAATTATATTCGCAGAACGAAGGAATGTTAAAAATTGCAAATGATAATCGTACTTTGCTAAACAGATTGTACAAGTATTACAATTCCGGTTTTCAGAAAATCGAACCGCTGCAATCATCAAACCAAAATATTCAATATTTAATGTTCATCTTCGAAGGAAAAAAATTCTGTATTGCCGGAATTGACAAAGGGATTTTTATAAGACAAAATTTGTCTTCCAAAATTCAGGGCATTGCAAAAGATCAATTCATGGCAGTTGTTTATGATTCAGTAACAAACAGCAAAATTTATGAAAACGAAACTGCCGACTTAAATAGAATACAGCAGAGAGAAAAAATCTGGCTGATACCCGGATACAAACTTGGTATTTTGCTGAAAGGAAGAACAATAGAAGGATTGGTAAACGAGCGGTTGTACACAAATCTAATTTCAATTGTAGGGTTACTTTTGCTGATGATAGTAGTTGGCTGGTACGGTTACCGTAATATCAAAAAAGAGATTGAACTTGCACAAATCAAAAGTGATTTTGTATCGAATGTATCGCATGAATTGAGAACACCGCTCGCTTTGATCAGTATGTTTGCAGAAACACTCGAAATGAACCGGGTAAAAAGTGAAGTGAAAAAACAAGAGTATTACGGAATAATCAGTCACGAATCGAACCGGCTGAGCCGGATTGTAAACAGCATTTTGAGTTTCTCGCAAATTGAAGCCGGCAAAAAGAAATATAACTTTGCAGAAGTGAATTTGAATGATGTTGTATCAAAAATTTTTGAAACGTATAACTATCATTTAGCAAACAAAGGTTTCGCATTCCGATTTGAACCGTCAAATGATCTGCCGGAAGTTAAAGGTGATGGAGAAGCAATATCAGAAGCGGTTATCAATTTAATTGATAATGCTGTTAAGTACAGCGGCGAGAACAAACAAGTTTTTGTTAGAACAAAAAATGAAAATGGTTTTATCGTTATAGAAGTTGAGGATAGAGGCATAGGAATTTCAAAACCGGATCAGCAGAAAATATTTGATAAGTTTTACCGTGCATCAAAAGGATTGGTACATAATACAAAAGGAACGGGATTAGGATTGACACTGGTAAAACATATTGTTGATGCGCACAAAGGGAAAATTGAATTACAAAGTGAAACGGGAAAAGGAAGTTCATTCCGTTTGTTATTCCCAATAAAAAATTTGTAGGGAACGGTTTCCAACCGTTCCGAAAAAAGGAACAAGTTTATAACCGTTCCGCAAAAAAGGAACAAGTAGGAAACGATTTATAACCGTTCCTCAATTAGTTGAATTTAGGAGAAGTAAAATGAAAATATTAATCGTTGAAGATGAACCATCAATGCGGCTTGGTTTAAAAGACAATTTGGAATTCGAGGGGTACGAAGTTGAATTTGCCGAGGATGGTGAATCGGGATTAAAGAAAATTTTAGAGAACAAACATAATCTTGTTATACTCGATGTGATGCTTCCTAAGTTATCCGGGTTTGATGTATGCAGAAAAGCGCGCGAGAATGGAATTAAAACCCCAATCATTTTATTAACCGCAAAAGGTGAAGAGATTGATAAAGTAATCGGGCTTGAACTTGGCGCCGACGATTACATAACAAAGCCGTTTAGCTTACGTGAGCTCCTTGCTCGTATAAAAGCAGTGTTAAGGAGAAGTGATAATGTTAAAACAGACGATGTCATTAAAATCGGGAAACTTGAAATTCACTTTGCAACGTACAATGCATTTGAAGAGGGTACACAAGTACAAATGTCCCACAAAGAATTTGAACTGCTCAAATATCTTTGGCAGAATAAAAATAAAAATGTAACACGCGATGATTTATTAAAAAATGTGTGGGGACAAGATGTCTTTACCACAACACGCACGATTGACAACTTTATCGTAAAACTACGCCAAAAAATAGAAGCCGATCCAAACGATCCAAAGGTAATACTAACTGTGCACGGGATAGGGTATAAGATGATTAGCTTTGTTTAGATCAATTTGCTGTGGTTGATGAAGGAGCATTATCTGAGCAGTCAACAATCCTCTGCTAATTTTAAAACACTGAAGTTCATTTAACATCAATGCTAAATAAATATTCGTTGTTTTCATAATAATTGATTCCGCTGAAATAAGTCTTCTCTATTTCTATAATATTTGGAATAACAGCTCCCCAACTCATACTATCTGCAACACAAACAGCAGAATACTTATAATGAAGAATGTTTCCACCTAACTTTACTTCAATAGGTTCTATCTCCCAATAACTTCTTCCATTTTTGATTACAGCTATAACAACATTCTTACTAAAATCTACCTTAGTAATTTTGTTTGGGTCAAAGGGATAAGGCATGGGAATGAAGATGTTGTCAAATTTCGCTTTTGATTCTATATATAAATAATTGTTCCCGCTGTTTAAAAGGGTTTTATTGGAGACAAAATATCCATCGACTTTATTAAAATTAATGTTAATAATATTTTCGTTGGATGATTCACATGCGAGAGACAAAAGCATTAATAATAAAATTGATAATAATTTTGTTTTCATAAAGTTTGTAAAGACGCTGCAAATAACCGACACCCTTGATTTACCCGCTGTTATATTGCGGATGCCGCAATGTTCCGTAGAAATCCCTTCGGGAAAAACGCAGTCAATGCTGCCCCACTTGTTCGGTAGTTACGGATTATAATGTATAACCAAATAACAATCTATAATGGTTCTCTTTTATTACTCCTCCAGATGGAATAATATAAATATTCCGTAAATCATTTAATCCAAACCAAGCTTCTAAACTTATACTGAATGGTATGAAAGCATACGTAGAGCGAATGCCAATATCACCCGACCAATCCTTAAACCATTTCGAACGATCATTTTTATAAGAATCAGTAGATGTACTATGTTCAAATTGAACATAAATATGGTAATTAGCTTTCAAACCAACACCAAAGTGAAAACTTGAAAAATTTAAGAAAAAAAAAGAACCGCCCTCAATTGCATTAAAATAATATTTGGATTGATGGCCATATTCAAAACTACTACTGCCACCAAAGCGATTATAACCAGTAAAGACCATTGCTGAAAAATTATTATCAAACTGAATACTATAATTAATTCTGATATTAGGAGTAAGTGTAAAGTATGTTCGGTCAATTGGTCCAGCTCCTATTGTTTCTATTCCAGATGGTGCACTCCAAAAAAAATTATTTTGACCCACTCCAATTTCAATTCCCAAACCTTCAGGAAATGGCTTAAATATTTGACCAAAATATTTGGTTTGAGGAATAACTAATACAATAACTAAAATAAACCTCGTGAATAACTTCATAACTATTGTCCAAATTAATATTACTGCCTAACATATATTTATACTGATTAAACTCTATATACTATTTGCCTTTTATCAAGAGCCATTTTCGTAACAAACCGTTATTTGATATGTAATTATTAGCAATTATTTCATCCGCCCATAACTTAATTTTTTGGTTTTTATTTATCAACAGACTAATTAATTCTCTAAGTGATAGGCTATCTTATTCTAATTTCGTTGTTGTACAATATTACTTTGTGCTGTTACATCTTTTTACAACTCCTTACTTACACATGACAACTTACCACCGAACCTCTCTGTCTAATGTATCAGAAAAACAAAATTTCATGTTGAACAATGTTAGTCAGGAGGACTAAAATGAAAACAAGAAGGGCAAGCTTAGCAAAGAAAGCCGGGTTAATATTAGCGGCTGTAATGTTCATAGCAAACACAGCTATGGCTCAAGAGAACTCAAAGAGTACCATCAGCGCACGTGCAATTGATAACTTGAAAATCGGGATAATGTCTGATAATTCAGGACTCAGAAAAAGTTCTATCTACTTTGCCGGCAAGTACCGTGTAACAGAATCTGTTGATGCACTTGTAAAACAATTAAACAAAATTGAAGACCCCGGTACTAAAGTATTGATTGCGTTATCTCTCTATTTGATAGGTGAACAAAAAGGTCTGGATGCTGTTTACAATTTATCAAGAACAGATAATGACAGCTACGTCCGCAGAATGTGCAATGCAATCTATGCCGAGTTTATCAAAGTTGATGATAACAAATATACAAGCGCCGATATTCGTTAACCCGGTGACAATTTTTTACAATTAATTACACATTAATGACTTTAAATAAAACTCAATATTGTAAGTTGAAATCAAAATTAGGCAGAGCAATGAATCTGAAGATAAATCTGAAAAATAAATATTTCTTCAATGCACTCCCCTTAATGCTATACTTCTTTCTCTTTGCCGGTGGTAATGTTCATGCGCAAGAGATGAACAAATTGATAGACCTTAGAGGATTGTGGCGGTTCACAATAGGTGATGATGCCAAATGGTCTAAGCCGGAGACAAACACAAGTGACTGGGAAATTGTTAAAGTTCCATCTTCCTGGGAAAACGAAGGATTTCACGGTTACGATGGTTATGCCTGGTACAGAAAAAATTTCAAAGTTCCATCGGCTTTTAAGGGAAAGAGTATAGCATTAAATTTAGGAAGAGTGGATGACGTTGACGAAATTTATTTCAACGGTCAGCTTATCGGCTACTCAGGTTCGTTTCCACCGGATTATTCAACTGCGTATTATGCCTGGAGGAAATATACCGTTCCGGAAAATCTTATCAGGTTTGATAAAGATAATGTTATTACGGTAAGGGTGTATGATGCGGAATTGGATGGCGGAATATTAGAAGGGGAGATTGGTCTGTATGAAATGAAAAACTGGGATCTGGATTTGGTGGGCATATGGAAAATAATTTTGGATGACGATCCTTCTTACAAAGAGAAAAATTTTAACGATAAGAATTGGGACAATGTTTACGTTCCCGGTTATTGGGAAACTCAAGGTTATGAAGATTACGATGGGTATGCGTGGTATCGTTACACATTTTTTGTACCGGAAAAATTGAAAGGAAAAAAACTTGTTCTGCTTGCCGGCAAGATTGATGATTTTGATGAAACATATCTCAACGGTAAACTTATCGGTTCAACCGGGCCGATAAATAATATTCCGCGCAGAATGGATAACAGAGGCGAGTGGCAGAAAGTTAGATCGTATCAAATACCGGATAACACTTTGCAGTTTGGTAAAGAGAATACAATTGCTGTCCGTGTTTACGATGGATATGTTAATGGTGGAATACACGAGGGACCGCTAGCAATACTAACACAAGAAAATTATACAAAATACTGGCGAAAGCAGCGTACCGAAAACAATCAAAGTCTTTGGGAAAAATTTTGGGAAGATCTTTTTGATTAGCGGAGGAAGTCTTCATCTGGATGTAGTGAGTAAAACTATCTCAAGTTATTTTTATACCTAAGTAATCACGTAAGTAGTAATCCGTTTGTAAAGAATCGACGTTTGTCCCGCCTAGCGGACGGGCAAGTTTTTTAATACGTTCACCGTTATCATTGTATGTGTAGTTGTAATTGTGGTTCGACAAGCTCACCACAAGTGGTAGGTTATTATGGTTGTAATCATTCATTGTTATGCCTCTTAATCCATCGTTTGTCACATTGCCTTTTGTATCATAAGCGAAGGAATAATTACTTCCGTTCAAAGTAACGCTCTCAATTTTGTTATCGGCATTGGTGTAATTGTAAGCAATGCTGCTACCGACGCAAAATTAGCCGGCAAGCATTACTACTTACCGGCACTATTTTAATATTCACGGAATGCTATTGATTTTCTTTCAACGAGCTAAATATCTTTTTAGCTTTATTATTTAATTTAGAATAGAAAGCAACAAAGTATTTTTCTTCTAATTGGAGATTGTAAAAAATTTCCTCACGTAGTATTCTTTCCCCTTCGGAATGTTCGCTTGTGGCTAATTCATTCATTACATTATAGCATAAATTCAGTGTGTTGGAATTATCGTCATCTAGTGATTTTTCGTATTCATTTTTCAATATCCTTTCAAAAAAATTTCTAAATGTTACACAAATTATACTATTGTTGGTTCTTTCGTAATCGGTTAATTGACTAAACTCTACACATTTCTTAAATGCTTCAACCCTATTAGTGAAATATTCATTCATGTTTAAGAAAGGGTTTTCTTTTAGAATGAAGTTAACCATACTATTTTCCTCCTAATGCATTTTGTATGTCAATCAGAATGTTTTTTAAAATTGCTCTATCTTTTGATGACAAGTTCTCATTGCGCATAATATTAATTAGATTATCTCGATAATTAATTAATTTTTGAGCGTGTGTTCCTTCATATCTAAACGCATCCATAGAACTTCCGCTTCCGATTTTAGCACCTTGTCTATATAGTTCATTAATTGCATTTTTTAAACGTGGGTTTGTTACAGCATTTAATAATGTTTGTCTAGCTGTTGGTAATAAATTTAACGTCGCCGGCATAGGTAAAGGTGCTGATTCTTTAAGAGCCAAATCAACGATCGATAAGATCGACTTTGCTAAATAGTAAGGTGTTGTATACTGATTGCCAGCGTTGATACTTTCCCATGCTTTTTCAATGTTTTCTTTAGCTTCAGCTCTTGCTAATAAAACGCTTTGAACCCACTTTGTCCATGGTTCTTGAGGTCTTTCTGCGGTAACTACAATTTCCGGTAATATTATTTCTTTATTTTTCTTTTCAGGCTCATCTGTGTCTAGTCCAAATTCATCAATATAATTCATTGGAGTGCACAAAGTATAATTATATGGTGACCACCCTGGATACTTTTCAGAAAGTGGGTCAACTTGTAACCACACACCCAATTTGTTGTTATAGTACCGTGCACCCCCGCAAATAGCGGGGTAAACTCCATAATCATTTCCGCTTTCTTCATCTCTCTCTTTTTCGGTTAGCATGTAACGGCTGTTGTTAAATTGCCTAATTGTTTCACCATACGGATAGTAATCAAAAGCAGAAACAACGTTGCCACTATTATCGAGTACACTTCTAATACTTCCCAAATGGTCTTTTAAATAATAATATCTATTTGTTGTACTGTCGGTTAATTCTATTTTGCCAACTAATCCGTTACCAAAGATATTTACTTCTTTCGGTTGATTGCTTTCATAACTGTAAACAACAAGTTCTCTGCCCAAATAATCTCGTAAGTAGTAATCTGTTTGCAATGAATCTGTGTTTTGCTTTTTAATTCTTTCGCTGGCATCGTTGTAACTGTAACGCATGTTGTTGGTTGTTAGTGGAAGGTTGTTTCGGTTGTAGTCACCCATTATTGTTCCGCTTAATCCATCGTTTGTCACATTGCCTTTTGTATCGTAAGCAAAAGAATAATTGCTTCCGTTCAATCCAACAGTGTTAATTCTATTAGTTCCGTTAACAGCAGTCATTGATAGAACATTATTTGTCCGGTTCTTAGTCATTATTCTGCCATCACCGTTGTAAGTATAACTTTCAGAATTATCCGGGATAGTTGAACTTGCATTAGTTAATCTGTTCATATCATCGTAAGTAAAAGCATAAGTATAATCGCCCCATGTTCCGTCGCCAACGTTATGAACTTTCTGTGTATCAATGTTGCCGCTTGCAGAAAATCTCAAATATTCTGTGAACATTCCGCCCGAATGGATAACATCCTTCAACAATCCGCGGTATTTGTCGTAATCATAATCAATAGTTCCTATAGGGCCAGGACTGAAATAATCAACCTGGTCGGCGGTATTATAATTATAGACAGCATCGGTTTGTTGAGTATTGTTTGGTGTTTTACTGCTCACTTGTTGTAATCTGCTCTGTGCATCGTAAACATAATTAAATGTAAAAAGACTATCTACATCTATCTGCGTCATGTTGCCGAGATTATCATACTTGTAAGAAATAGTCCTTGTTCTATCTAAGATCACATTATAAAGAAGGGAATCGGAAAGTTCGCCGCTTACAACTTTGAATAAATGATTACCGGTTTTCAAGTACATGAAATTATGCACCAATTTTCCAACGCCGGCATTGTCTTCCGTGATAAGTGAATCATTATCATAGATTTTGTAGATGCCGGAAAAATTCCTCAAGAAGTAGAACTTAACCGTATCAGGACCAAAAGAAGGAGAAGGTGGATCAATTTCATCAACGAGTATTTGCAGTTTCTTGTTTAATGTGTAAAGAAGTGAATCTGTACCGGTTCCGGTAGAATCGGCAACAGTAACAATAAAATCCCGTGTTCCGGCTTCGATACCGTTTACGATAAATTGGTTAGAGCCGGTATTTGTAGTAATAGAATCAACCACGGTAGTATCGGAGAAGACTGAATCGGGAGTCCAAAAAAGTTTTGCCGTTCCGATTCTGTTAGTTGTAAAGAAAACTGTAATAGTGTCCGGCACCGGAATGGAAGCCGAAGGTGGGGAAACACTGTCGATAGTAACAGTAGGCGGCTCGGTAATTAGGTAATTAATAGAATCTGTTTGCGTACTGCTAACAACTTTAAGAATATGCTCACCAACGGAAAGATTAACAAAACTGTAATCAAAATTTCCGCTGTTTGCACCGGTTGTAAAGAGATTTATACCGTTATCATAAATTTCGTAAATGCCGTCAAAGTTACGTGTAAAGTAGAGTCTAACGGTATCGGGCAGAGCAGCCGGGGATTGCGGCTCTACATTTGTGATAACGAGTTTTTCGTTTAGAACATAATCGATCGAGTCCGCAGTCGTTCCGTTTACATTTGCAACAGAAACTTTTAGTTCGTGTGTACCGGCAGTAAGATTACCTAAGAAGTAATGATAAGTACCGGCACCGGTTCCATCGCTGCCAATGTTAACATCATCAACTAAAAAGTTAAGTGTACCGGCATCTGTTGTAAATTCCATATCAACCGTATCAGGAGCCGGTGATGATGCAGATGGAGGTGTAACTCCCAATATTTTTATTCCATTTTTTAAAATGTTATCGCTGATAACGGCAGATTCACCCCAGTCGGTTTTTACTTGTAAGTAAACGGTTTTATTTCCGTACGGAGCGCTCAATTCAAAAACCGGTGTACCGGCCGGCATAAAAGGTAGCCATATAGCATTACTAAAATCAGGAGACTCGCTTGCCCGGTAGTAAGTTACCGGCACTTGTGACGATACAGTATAGTTAAGATCAACATTAGCGTTCAATGTATATTCATTACCGTTGTTTATTAGGAATGAAGTAATAACCGGCGGCTCGGGCAGATAATTAATACTGTCGCTTACAACATTTGATTCACCGTACTGATTCTTTACTTTAAAGTAAAGAATCTTTAATCCGTATCCGTTAGATTGATTGATTTCAAAATATGGAGAGGGTGAATAACCTGACCAGATTGTTTCGGGAAGATTTGAGTCTTCGCTTGCTATGTATTGTGTAGGTGAATTTGTAGCACTGTTATTAAGAACTACAATACTATTTGTTGTTGACGCTTCACCGTTATTGATGCTGAATAATGTTACCACCGGTATAGGAATATTAATTGTAACTGAACTGCTGTCTTCAGCGGACCAGGTGCCTTCGTCATCTTTTACTTTGAAATAAATTGTATGGGTACCGGTGCTTAACGATGATGTCGTAAAAACAGAAGAAGTGCTAATAGTATCATCTAAACTTGATCTCCATAAATACATTTGAATGTTTCCGCTGTCCGGGTCGGTTCCGCTTCCGTTGAAATCAACCGGTTCGCCTATGTACGCTATTGAAGGGGAAATTGAATTAATGATAGCGATCGGTAATTCATTACCGATGCTATAATTTGCAAAGTCATCAACTGTAACATAAGCTGTAGTTAGTGAAGCATGAATTGTGTAATCACCCGGAGAAGGGGCGGTCATTATTTTTGTGATTGTCCCGGCAGATGTAACTTCGAACGTTTGTGAGTAGTAACCTGAACTGTAGAACGCAATATTTATTGTGCCGGGTTGATTGTATGAAAGTGTTACTTCTAAATCGAGAGGTCCAAAACCCGACCCGATTGCACGTTGAACGGTATCGATAGTAATTAAAGTTGTTGGGTATATAGTTACGAGATCACCAATTTCGTTTGACCATTCGCCTTCGTTATCCTGGACTTTAAAAAATATTACATGATTACCCACACTCAAAGAAGACGTACTAAACGAAGCGGAGTCGCTCAAAAAACCATCAATGCTTGATCTCCAATTGTACGCTTGAATTGCGCCGCCATCGGGATCAGTACCACTGCCGGAAAAAGTAACAGTTGTCCCTTGTAATGCTCTATCGTGGGAGATAGAAGTAATTGATGCTGTTGGAAGAACATTATTGATAGTTAAAGATTGGCTCGATTCATAACCCCAGGCATTTTCATCATCCATAACTTTAAAGTAAATAGTATGGGTCCCGGGACTCAGAGTAGAATCGCTGAAGGAAGCGGAGGTGCTCAATTGACCATCGATACTTGATCTCCAGTTGTAACCTTGAATTGTGCCGCCATCCGGATCGTAGCCGCTCCCGGAGAAAGTTATGTTTGAATTCCAATCAGCGGGGTTTGGAGAAATAGAATTTATTATTGCCCACGGTAAAGAATTTGCTACGGTATGATTATAAAAGTCATCAACAGTAACATAAGAAGTTGTTAATGATGCATGTATGGTAAAATTACCGGGCCATGGTGCAGTAAGTACCCTTGTCATTGTGCCGGCTGAAGTTACTTCGAATGTTTCGGTATCGTATGCCTGGCTGTAAAACGAAATTGTAATTGTACCGGGCTGGTTATATGTAACAGTAACTTTAATATCGAGTGGACCGAAACCCGAACCGATTGCTTGTTTAACAGTATCAATGGTAATTGAAGTAGGCGGATAAATAGTAATAATATCTGCGTCTTCATTTGACCACCCACTTTCATTATCCTGGACTTTAAAGTAAATTACATGATTTCCAACGCTGAGGGATGATGAATTAAATGAAGCTGAGTTACTCAATTGATCATCAATACTTGATCTCCAATTGTACGCTTGAATTGCGCCACCATCGGGATCGGTACCACTGCCGGAAAAAGTAACAGTTGTCCCTTGTAATGCTCTATCGTGGGAGATAGAAGTAATTGATGCTGTTGGAAGAACATTATTGATAGTTAAAGATTGGCTCGATTCATAACCCCAGGCATTTTCATTGTCTTTAACCTTGAAGTAAATAGTATGGGTCCCCGGACTTAAAGTGTTATCGCTAAAAGTAGCAGAAGTACTTAACTGTCCGTCGATGCTTGATCTCCAATTATATCCTTGAATGGCACCGCCGTCCGGATCAGAACCGCTTCCGTTAAAAGTAACTTCGGTTCCCCAATTTGCCGGATTTGGAGTAATCGAACTGATGGTAGCAGTCGGCGATGCATTGTTTACGGTAACAGTTGTTGTAACACTTGCCCATGCACCTTCATTGTCTTGTGCATAGAATGTTAAAGTATGAGTACCAACACTCAAAACATAACTATAAGTATTAGTGTTGCTAATTACACCATTGATACTGGAAACCCAACGATAAGCTTGAATGGTTCCACCATCCGGATCGGAAGCATTACCGGCACCGGTGAAAGTTTGTCCGTACGTTCCCGAGGTTG
>DYJK01000172.1 GCA_020723165.1 Melioribacter roseus
ATATTTTTTTCTGCGTTCCCAAAGTTTGATTGGTTAGTTTCATAATCTTATGCATAGCAGCAGAAATCCCATCATCCTCCGATATCAAACATGCAGCGCTATCAACCAGCCTTTTTGATTCCTTAACATCTGTTACTTTATCACCGAGTATCGATTTCATTTTTGAAAGCAAACTGAAGAAATGTTTTTTGTCGTCACTGCTCAAATCTTCAAGCTGTTCTTTCTTCTGCTCCACATTTTTAATTTTATCAAGGTTTTTAAGATCGGTCGCCGCTGCAGATTTGAATTCATAATCTTTGTACTTACGCAACGATGAGACAACAAATTCATCAACCGGCTCTAACAAGAATAAAACTTCCAATTCTTTATTTTTGAAAATTTCAAGGTGTGGATCGAGTAATAATGCTTCACGACTGCTGCCGCTCATATAATAAATTTCTTTCTGTCCTTCTTTCATTCTAGATGCATACTCATCGAGAGAAATGAGTTGATCATTATCCTTACATGAAGATGAATTGAAACGAAGTAATTCCATAATTTTATCGTGATTAGCAAAATCCGAATAACCGAGTTTCAAAATCTTACCGTGTTCTTTCCAAAACCGGGTATACCAATCTTTATCGTTCTTTGCCTTGTCGGTTAAATGTGAAAGGACTGTGCTTGTTACACTAGAGGAAATTTTTGAAAAAATAACATTCTCTTGTAAAGTCTCACGCGAGATATTCAACGGTAAATCTTCCGAATCAACAACACCCTTTACAAAACTTAAATATTCTGGAAGAAGTTCTTTGTTTTTATGCTGGATTAAAACTCTCCGAACGTACAAATCCAACCCGTAGTTTTCACGATCATGCCAAAATAAGTCTGTATTCTTTTGGGGAATGAAAAGAAGTGCATTGAACTGAATCGGTGCATCAACAGATTTATGAATTAGATCAAGCGGTTCATCATTATCATAGGTTAAAAAATTGTAGAACTCTTTATACTGTTCTTTTGTAATTGATGATTTCGGTTCACGCCAGATTGCATTTACAGTATTGATCTTATCTTTACCCACATAAATCGGGAATGAAATAAAGTTGGAATGTTTTTTTATAATGTTTTCAAGTTTCCATTTTTCGGCAAATTCTTTTGCATCGTCTTTAAGATAGATCTCAATACTCGTCCCCCTTTTCATATTATCATCAATGTCCGAAATTTCATAGTCACCCAATCCATCCGAACGCCACAAAATTGCCGGTTCATCTTTCCGGTATGATTTTGTTTTAACAACAACTTCCTTTGCGACCATGAACACCGAATAGAATCCAACGCCAAATTTCCCGATGATATTATTTGCTTCAGATTTAGCTTCCGACAGCATCTTCAAAAAATCTTCCGTACCCGATTTTGCAATCGTACCGATATTCGTAATCACTTCATCATGCGTCATCCCGATACCGGTATCGGTTACAGAGATGGAATTCTTCTTCTCATCATATTCTATTTTTATTTCCAGAGGAAGATCATTATTGAGTATTTCAATACCACGATTAGATTCAAACCGTAATTTATCGAGGGCATCTGAAGCATTTGAAATTAACTCGCGCAAAAAGATTTCCCGGCTTGTATATAATGAATGGACTAAAATATCGAGCAGCTTTTTTACTTCGGCTTTAAATTCATATTTCTGTGAATGAAACTTCTCACTCATATTAACTCCCTTGAATAAAAATTATAGTAGTGACCAATAGTTTGAAATAAAAATTGTATAGAGAAACTGTTAAAACAGTTGGTAAAAAAAATAACTTTTCTATTAACCCACGACTTAAGTCGTGGGTTAATGAGAACTGATCATAAAAACTAACCGTTTTAACGGTTTTAAGAATCATTACAAATAATTGGTATAGTTTAATATATTTTTGTGGTACAAAAATATTGAATTGTAAATTCTGAGGAAAGATTCTCAACGTAGGATTTATTTATCTATCTGATCCTTCTTCTCTGTATCGTCTTCGTGCAATCCTTTTTTAAATTGTTTTACACCTTGCCCTATTCCTTTCATCAATTCAGGAATCTTTTTACCGCCGAATAAAAGTATCAGGACCAAAACAATTAATATTATTTCTGTTGCGCCGAGATTCATTTTGTTACCTTTTTTGTTAATCAAATATACGAATTTCTAGGTAAAACCTTAACACCACTTAGTTAGTATATGAACCGAATACTGAGGGTGAATATTTTTCCAGCATTCCGAAATGATAAATCAACTCCGCTTTGCTTTCTTGCATTTCAGCTATTTTCATAGAATAAAAATGAGCTATCATATTAAGCGAGTCTGTTTTAACAGCTAACATAAATAGTTTCGCACTTTTATCGTAATCACCCACATTAAAAAACCCGATTCCTTCTATAGTATTTATGTCCGCCAACCTGGATTCGCAGTATGCTCTTGCACTATCACAATTATTAACAAGCTGTATCATTAAATCACTTTTATTACCGGGATTTATTTGATTAACAATTGTTGAAGCTTTGATATAATGTTTAAGAAATCTAACATCGCAATCATAACCGGGTTGTCTTGGTTCTTTTCGTTTAGTGAAAACCGGGAGTAGCTGGTTTAATTCACTTGAGTAGATAAGCTGTATATAATAATTCCGATAAAATTTTTGTTGAGCGAACAAAGCACATTCTGCAAAAGCGGTTGGTCTTGCACCAGCCGGAAAGATTATATAATCAGGTTTTTGATTTAACACATATTCGGCATTATAATGCCTCTCTTTCCAGAGTACCGGTAATTCTTCATCTATGCCTTTTACTTCTTTTGGATTATGAGCTATATATTCATTCGCCAAACCAACTATATCAATTATTCTTGCATTAGTATTAAACGAGAATGAACCAATGGTTGAAAGTGCCACAGTAATCCGATTTTGATTTACCGATCTTGCCTCAACCCATTCAGCGCAAATTTTCATTTTCTTAACAAGTCCGGTTTCATAAGATCTTTTTTCAATTACGAAAGGCAACTGCTCTTGATAATTAGTGATACCATAAATTGTGGTAATAGTAATCATTATAATCACAATTGTCGCTTTAAGGATTTTGAGATTAGAATTAACGAGATCAACTAATGATAAAATTCCTTTGATAGAAAAGACAAATACAATCGGCAGAAATGGTAGAAAGAATCTATAGATAGGAAGCACATCACCGCCAATAAAAATAATTGCTGTAAAATTTATCAGGATAAAATAATAGAAAAATATTACGTGATGTTTTGAATTTCGGTAAGCAAAAGCCGGCAGCACCAATAGCAATCCAAACAATAAATTATTTCGTACGAATTCAAGAAAATAATTAAACCCTCTTACAAGAAATTGGGTAGAGAAATCTGTCTTAGCGTAAAATGTGTTTGGCAATAAATATCCATAATAAGCTAACCGGAATGTTATGTAAGTGAATATCAAAATAATGTAAACAAAAATTTCAGAAACTCTTTTTTTGTTTAAATACCTAATTGAATCATGGCTTATATTTGGGTAGAGTTTATAACGAATAGCTAAGTAATCAAATAAACAGAGAAGAATAAATATAAATATTCCTTCCGGCCGTACAAATGAATTTAGAAACGATACCGCAATGAATGGATAACCAAAAAATTCTCTCTTTTCCCTATTACAAAACAAAAAAATAGTTAACAGTGTTAACGTGATAAATAATGATGTTTCCATTCCGCTAACACTCCAGTACATCATTGGCGCAGAATAACTGACAAGAAACGGAGGCAGCAGATGAATTATTGGGTAAAATATTTTGGATTCGCCATTACCAATTAATAATCTTGCAAGCAAAAAAGTAAACCAAATAGCCGCAGTACCAAATATTAACGACATTACTTGTGATGCTGTCTCTAATTCAATATCCATACTTTGAAATACGCTTAGCATCATTACCCACAAAAAATTTGTGTAACCTTCTACTCTTTCCCCTTCGTTAAATACCAACCCTTCCCCTTCAACAAAATTCTTTGCATAACGGAATGATGTATAAGCATCATCCTGGATAAAATTAATCTCTAAACAATTTGAAATAAAATTATAAGAAAGAATTAGTAGAATGATTATTGAGATTACATTTGTAAGACGATCATTATTTTTAATACGCTGACGCATTTAATCCGAACAGAAGATTAGTTAGGTAATAAATTACTAATTTTGTATTAAGTATTCATTCAAGATTAATTATCATCATAAAATAGCTTGGACCTAAAAACACACATAAGAGAAACAACTAAACTTGCAATCCCGATATCGTTAGGACAGTTAGGTCACATACTGATGGGAGTTGTTGATAGTGTGATGGTAGGGAAAGTTGGATACGCATCGCTTGCTGCGGCTTCACTTGTAAACGGGCTTTTCTTCTTAGTACTTGTTATCGGTATCGGTTTATCATTTGCTGCCACACCATTAATAGCAATTGCAAATGGTGAAAATAACAAAGAGGAATGCGGAAAGATTTTGAATCACTCATTGGTTGCTAATCTTTCGTTTTCTGGGATAATATTTATAGCGATATTTTCTCTTTCATTCGTAATCCCGTATATGAATCAACCAAAGGAAGTAGTTGAACAAGCTGTTCCCTACTTGCAAATATTAACTTTATCTATATTCCCATTTATTGTCTTTCAGTGCTACAGACAATTTTTAGAGGGTTTATCCTTGCCTAATGCCCCGATGATAATTGCATTACTTGCTAATTTATTGAACGTATTTCTTAACTGGATTTTTATTTATGGTAATTTAGGCTTTGATGCAATGGGTTTGTTTGGCGCCGGTATTGCAACGACAATTACACGTTATTTAATGGCAGCTGCACTAATGATATTTACGTTACGCTATAAAAAAGTTTTTATGTACGCGCCAAGACTAAATTTCAAACCCTGGGATTGGAACCTCATAAAAAAATTATTCAGTATTGGAATTCCAAGCGGCTTCCAATATTTCTTAGAAATAGCTTGTTTCTCATTTGCAACTATTATGGTCGGCTGGATTGGGAGTAAACAACAAGCTGCACATCAAATAGCACTTAACCTTGCATCTGTTACATATATGATCATGCTCGGTATATCTTCTGCCGGTACAATCAGGGTTGGTGGAGCTGTTGGTAAAAAAGATAACAAAGAAATTCGTTTTGCCGGATTTACCGCACTTGGCATGTCTGCCTTGTTGATGCTATCATTTGCAATTATTATGCTTTTATTCAGAGAAACACTGCCTACGTTCTACAATAAAAATTCTGAAGTGGTATCATATGCAAGTTCGTTATTAATTATTGCCGGGATGTTCCAGGTCTTTGATGGACTTCAAGCAACGGGTGTTGGTGTTTTACGTGGTTTGACAGATGTGAAAATTCCTCTTTACGTTTCATTATTATCCTATTGGGTTATAGCAATACCGGTTGCTTACATGCTGGGATTCGTATTTAATTACGGTGTTTACGGAATTTGGATCGGTTTATTATTAGGTTTGGCATGTGTTGGAATAACATTATTTATTCGCTTCAATAAAAAAAGTCGTTATGCCATACAGCTCTAAAAATTAAGTTGGCTCAACATAAATAATAATTTATTTTTGCGCACAATAAATTGAAAGTTAAGAATGTACAGATTAGCTCCCCTCTTTATAATTGTTGCCGCAGCTTTATGGGGTGTAGATGGAATAGTACTGCGTCCATCTTTATATGGTCTGCCGGTGCCTCTTGTAGTATCAATTGAAAGTACAATTGTTGCAATTTTATTATTACCAATACTTCTTAAAAACTTTGATACGATAAAAAAATTATCGAACAGAGATTGGATTGCCTTTTTCTTTGTTGCTTTTCTCGGTGGCGCTGTTGGAACAATGGCAATAACAAAAGCGCTGTTCTATGTTAATTTTGTTAATCTCTCTGTAGTTATTCTGATTCAGAAACTCCAGCCGGTATTTGCAATATCGCTTGCCGCCATATTTTTAAAAGAAAGATTACCGAAAGAATTTTTTCTTTGGGCCTCATTAGCAGTCTTTGGCGCTTATATAATGACCTTCGGTTTTTCTCTACCAAATTTTGTAACCGGTGATAAAACTACCATAGCCTCATTACTTTCCCTGGTTGCAGCATTCAGTTTTGGATCTTCAACAGTTTTTAGTAAACGCGCCTTAAGAAATGTTAATTTTTCGGTTGGGACTCATCTGAGATTTTTACTTGCCTCTATCATAATGATAGTCTGGGTTTTATTCACAAACGAAATTTCTATGATTAATAAAGTTTCAAACACTCAATGGTTGATATTTCTTCTAATTGCTTTTACAACTGGAGGAGCTGCAATTTTTCTCTATTACTATGGTTTGAAAAATATTACTGCATCGGTTGCCACTATTTGTGA
>DYJK01000173.1 GCA_020723165.1 Melioribacter roseus
CCGTTATTTAAATAGATAAGCCCGAGTACAGCCATATCGCGAGTAGTAAGATAAATATCATTTCCGCCGAAATAATTTCCTTGCGGATCTTTAAGCCAATTGCGCACATCAAATCCGCACTTTTCAAAAAAATTCTCGTTCGCAAATTCCAGTGCCGTTTTACCGCTTGCCCTTGCAAGCACAACACACAAAAGGTGAGTTGCGGCTGTTGAATAACCCATCTTTGTACCGGGATCAAAATTTAATGTTGAGCTTAAAATCTCTTTTACCCAGTCACTGCTGCCGGTAAAGGTAAAATAAAATTCGTGATCGCCCCGGAAACCGCTTCTCATTTTAACCAACTGATCAATTGTAATGTTGTTGATCCGCGTATCGGAGATGTATTGTTCGTACTCCGGAAAGAAATCAACAAGTTTTTGATCGAGACGGAGAATTCCTTTTTCTACTGCGATACCTATGAAAGCCGAGAGAAAACTTTTGGAGACAGATCTGATAGTCTGATAGCTGGACGAATTACGATTATGAAAATATCTTTCGGCGGCTATTTTTCCGTTGCGTATTACAACAATACTATAAATGTAACCCTTCGCTTCAGCTTGAGAAAATCCTTCATTAAGTAGATCGCTATTGAGTGATTGTTCTTCCGGCGTAGAGAAGAGCCAGTTGTAACTATTAAAACTAGGATTATCCGGATCGGTGCCGCAAGAAATGCAAAGTGCAAAGAGGATTATAACTAATGGGTAAGCGTAAAACTTTTTCATCAATCCCCCGTAATGTAATCTTCTGTTGCTTACAACTTAACATTGCTGTTAGGGAGAATCAATACAAATAAACCGGGTAGATAGAAGAGGTTTTGTCTGAGTATGAGATGGTAGTAATGGTTGTTAAGAATAAGAATTAATTTCACAAACGTTTTCAATTAAAGAGGCGGTGTGAAAACATAATCTGTAGGGTGATTCGCCGAATCGCCCACACAAATATTTATTGAATTCACAACTGTATTGGCCCCAAATGGTCGAAACTGTGTTTCGACCTACAATTTTCACGCAGTCTCTAAAAGAAGGTGTTGCCTAGCTATGTTATTGAGTAAATTTACTCAGTCCATTGAGTAAATTTGCCCATTAAACATTCAAAAATATTCTTATAAGCAGCGATTCATTACACTTGTCGGACTTTTTAAAACTTGATTTAACCGAATTATTCGAACTATAAAATTTAGAATTGTTCAAAAAGCAACTTGCACGTTTTAATATCTGCTACTGTATTTCTAATACTAGCATTATTACTTCAACTCATAATATTTCTTCAAAACAAAAAATACTTTCTTTTTTTCTCCACCGGATGAAATTAATCCCTTTCGATTCCATCCATCCTGAATACCCGGCAAATTTCTGCGCGGTGATCTGAAATCTGCAAGTATCCACGGTGATATTCCACGCAGCTGCGGAAGTTTGTCTATCATCTTCAAAGTTTCTGTGTACAAATATTCCTGGTATTCTTCCGACCAACGCGTTAAACTATCGGCATGAAAACCATACTTAGCGTCCGCACCAAACTCTGAAATAATAACCGGTTTGTTCTGGGTGATGATCCAACTTATCTCTTTGCATTTTTCGGGAGTTCCATCGTACCAGCCGATATATTGATTGAAACTGATTATGTCAACAACATCTGCAAATGGATCGTTAATGGTTCTTGTATTTGGATTGCCGCCGTAATTTGTCTGTTCGAGTGCCGCGCTGATCAATCTTGTCGGATCAAGTTTGCGGGTTTGCTCTGCAAGTTTTGTGAGAAATATATTCCTTGCATTGCTCGCCGGGGTTTCGTTTGCCATAGACCAGATAATTACAGACGCTCTGTTCTTATCGCGTGTTACTACTTCTCTAAGCTGGTTAGCCGCATTGTTGTATGTTTCTTCGTTCTCCCACTGGATAGTCCAATAGACCGGTATCTCTTCCCAAACAAGAATTCCCATTTTGTCTGCAAGCCGAACTATATTTTCGTTGTGAGGATAATGAGCCAGCCGGACATAATTACATCCGAGTTCTTTTACCCACTTCAGCAATTGTTCTGCATCGCCGGGTGAATATGCTCTACCACCAACAAAAGGCTTTTCTTCGTGAATGCAGATCCCTTTCAAAAAAATTTCTTTATCATTCAGTAAAATATTCTGCCCTTCTGTTTTGATAGAACGAAAACCAACCTGATCTATAACTTCATCTTCATTTGTAGAGATAGTTACACTATATAAATATGGATTTTCCGGTGACCAGTATTTAATTTCGCCGGCTTTAATTTCGAAAGATGCTTTCCCTTCCTCACTCGAAAATATTGTTTGATCGATTTTAAGTTCCGGGATTGTTATTCGAATTTGCTTTCCGCTGATGTTTTGCCCGTTCAGTTTTATATACCCGGCCAATTTATCCTTGCTTTGCAAATCGAGTTGAATAAAATAATCTTCAATATAATTTTCGCCGACTTCAACCAGTCTCACATCTCTTGTTATTCCGCCGTAGTTCCACCAATCCGTATTAAGTGTAGGAACGCCTTCTTTTAGTCTTTTATTATCAACTTTTACAATTATGAAATTCTCTTTTTCTTTTATGAGACCGGTAATTTCAAAGTTGAATGGCGTAAATCCCCCGGTGTGTGTTCCTAATTTTTTTCCATTCAAATAAACTTCTGCTTTATAATTTACAGCATCAAAATAAAGGAATACTCTGTTCGTGTTTTTCTTCTTTTGATAATCGAAGGATTTTTTATACCAGGCGGTTCCTTCGTAATAAAAAAGATTTTCTTTCTGTGTATTCCAGTCGCCGGGTACATTGATCACGCTAGATTTGTCGAAACCATATTCAACAAGATCCGTTTTGTTATCCGGTTTGGCATTTAAGAAATATGCACCCTTGCCGGGATTGCTCTGCTTATCATACGGTTCATAACGATAATTGTAATAACCGCTTTCGTAAGGATCAACAATGTAGTTCCATTCACCATTTAAGCTTGTAAATGTTCTGTTGTAAACGTTGATCAATAAATTTTCTTGTGCAAAAGTATTAGCTGTTACTAAAAGGAGATAAATAAAAAATTTTTTCATGGGATTTTCTTGGTTAATTCTAAATGCAATATTGTGGATTATCCAAATTAATGGCAAGCAGCTTATTAGAAGGGAATTGATGTTTTAAGAGAGGTATCAATTAACGATTTAGTAACACTAAATTTCTATATTAGTGAAAACTATTTATAAGGTTATTATGCAGACAATACTTGGTGCCGGCGGTGGAGCCGGAACGGAACTTGCTAAACAGTTAATCAACTTTACAAAAGAAATTAGAATTGTAAACCGAAATCCGAAAAAGGTAAATACGACCGATCAATTGCTGAAAGCCGATCTCTTAAATCCATTGTTACTCGATGAAGCCGTGAAAGGTTCTGAAATTGTTTATGTAACGATTGCATTTGAATACAAAACCTCTGTTTGGAAAGAGACATGGCCGGCGTTTATGAAAAATCTTATAGAGTCGTGTAAAAAGCACAAAGCAAAGATTGTATTTGTTGACAATATGTATATGTATGATGCTAATCATTTATCGAACATGACTGAAGAAACACTGATTAATCCTACTTGTGAAAAAGGGAAGATACGTGCTAAGGTTTTAAAAATTCTAATGGATGCGGTTGAACAAGGAGAAGTTAATGCACTTGTTGCAAGGGGTGCAGATTTTTACGGTCCCGGTGTAATCGGAAGCATCCTAACACAATCAGTTTATAACAATTTACTAAAAGATAAAAATCCGCAAATGCTTGGAAAGATCGATGTAATACACAGTTTTACTTACAGCAAAGATATCGGTAAAGCACTTGCTGCGCTCGGCAATACTCCAGATGCATTCAACCAGGTTTGGCATTTACCAACTCACGAGGGTAAGCTTATATCAAAAGAATGGGTAGAGTTATTTATGAATGCAATGGGCAAACAGAAGAAAATTCAAGTTCTTCCAGTTTGGGCAATGGGAATGCTTGGTCTGTTTATTCCTATACTAAAAGAATTAAAAGATATTTCTTACCAGTTCGATCGTGATTATTATTTCAACAGCAGTAAGTTTAATAAACATTTTAATTTTACTCCAACTACTCCCGAAGAAGGAGTAAAAGAAATTGTAAATTCGTGAGCGCCGTTTATATAAGATATGAAAAAGCGAATCCCTAAAAAGAAAAAGATCCGTATTCCGCTTCCTAAGCAATTGCCAAAAGTGAAGGAGTCGAACAAAATTTATAAACGGAGTAAAGCCAAAAGAATTGAAACCGTAAGTTGAAGCTGAAGGTAAATTGGAGGGATATAAAAGATTATTCGCATTTCAATTCCGCACCAGTTTTATAAGGTGTTCGATCTTTTTCGAGAATTTACTGTGATCAACCGCCGTATTTATTCCCGGCATTTTATCCGAGCTTGTATTCTGCCAGAAATGCCAGCCGGCTGTTTGCCATGCATTGGGAATTACCGGCTCTTCAACACCGTACTCTGCCACCCATAAAAAGTACTTGTCGAATCTCTTATCGAACAAGTAGGAATTGGCGAAGTTTGGGCTTGAGTATATAATCGGTTTTTTTCCGCTTAATCTTTCTATCTCCTCAAGGCACTTCAAAACACCTTTTTCAAAATTTTCTTTCGTTAAGTTTTTATGTCCTTTCCTTTCCACATCAAGAACCGGCGGTAAAACATTTTCGAAACTCTTTACTTTACCGACAAACCACTTTGCTTGTTCGAGAGGGTCATCGTCTGACGAATAGAAATGGTAAGCCCCCCTGATTATATTTTCCTTCTCCAACTCTGTCCAATACTTAGCGAACATTGTATCAAGATAATCTATGCCCTCGGTTGCTTTTACAAACACGAAGCTCACCCTTTGTTTTTTCACTTCAGGCCAGTCTATCTCACCTTGGCGGTGGGAAATATCAATGCCGGTTATTTCGGTTGTGTCGCCGATCCAAAAATCAATTTCTGTTTTCAATTTGCCTACATTTTGTTCTTGTCCATTGGAACAGCCGAAAAAGAGTAAAAGAGTTGATAGAACCTCTAAAACCAGCTTGTTTTTATTTTTCATTTTGAATTCGCCTTCCGATTTTTTTTCGTTGAAAAACGAGAACGATTTTACCCGCAACCACATGTTTATGGATGCAATAAAAATAAAATATCTTATAGAGAATAGAAATAAAAAATATTCCTAATCAGTTTCTTTTGCATCAGGAAAAAAATAATTTTTCTTTTTGCCGCAAAAAAATTCAACCAGGCAGTCATGCATTCACCGTTAATGCGGCAGTCTCGATTTATTAACCGCATACGTGTACGCGCCGATAACCGCACCAACAAGTGTAACAATAGCGGCAGATTCACCCGCACCGATCTGTGCGAAGATTGGTCCGGGACATGCACCCGTAATTGCCCAGCCGATACCAAATAATGTTCCACCAATTACGGTTCCTTTATTTAACTCTTTCTTTTCGATAACAATTTCTTTTTTATCTAATGTTCTTATTTTGAAAAATTTTATCGCCAAAAAAGAAAGTGCGCCGGTTACAATTGCAGATGTTATGATTAAATACATGTGTGCTTCGTTGAAGAGAAACATATCGTGAATTCTGAACCAGCTAATCACTTCTGCCTTCGTTAATAAAATTCCGAACGGTATTCCAAACAAAATATATTTTATGTTTTGCATGATACACCTAACCTAAAAATGGTAATATGAAATACGTGTATATAAGTCCCCCAACAAAAAATGAAATCGTTGCGATCAATCCCGAAAGCTGGAAAGTAGATATACCCGCAATTGAATGACCCGAAGTACAGCCGTTTGCATAACGGGTTCCGAAACCCACAAGAAATCCGCCGGCAAGCAGCAACGCAAATCCGCTGAAAGAATAGTAACTCTCAGGCAAAAATGAAATGTTGGCAGTGCTCAAAAATTTTTCTGCGATGAACGCACCGATCATAATTCCGATTACGAAATAAAATTTCCACCGGTTGGAATCTGCTTTGTACCCGAACTCCGAAAACTTTTTCGTGTTCAATGCAATCGAACAAATGTGAAAGAATGAAGAAGAGATTCCCAAAAGTTTATTGCCAATAATAAGCATAAGGGGTACAAACAATCCTATCAACGGACCAACGATGTACCAGTGCCATGTACCAAATATATTTTCCATAGACTTCCTTTCGTTATTGTAAAAATTCCAAATCGCAAATACCAAATAACAGTTAAATCTCAAGAACCGAACAAATCTCAAATAACTGTTCTCAGTATTTATATATTAATTGTAATTTGATTGCTGACCCCGACATTTATGTCGGGGACCGGATAACCTCTAACGTCAAGGGCTTTAGCCCA
>DYJK01000174.1 GCA_020723165.1 Melioribacter roseus
TTGTGAAGATTTGGTAAGTTTTACCCGCCCCTTTTAGAGGCAGTGTGAAAATTATGATTAAATACTTGAACTCATCCCCCTTCTCTTCTCTTAAATAGAGAAGGGGTGATACCATTCCATTTTTGAAGTCCCTCTCTTTATAAGAGAGGGATTTTGGGAGAGTTTATTATTTACAATGGAATTATAACACAACCTATTTATTCCCCTCTCCGCCCAACTCTCCAAAATGATGGCGAGCAAGCCGGAGGGGAATTAAGGGGGTGGGTGGAAATTTTTTTGAAATATAGTTGTGTCTAATAACTACAATTATTTCTTACACCAAAATACCCAGCTATATCCAGGTGCTGAAAAAGTGCCGCTGTAAGCCAGGGCGTCATCCCATTTATCAATTATAATTTTACACCTAGAGATTAGTTCTACATTAGTTGTTGATTCCATCCATGCATTTCTGTTATATAACGCATACAAAAATTTAGGCAATGTGTTGTTACCATTATTTTGAAATACTAGTGTTTCTGTTGTACTGCATTCATCATGACATATTGTTCGTCGTATAAACTTTATTGTATCCAGAATAGTTTGCATTGACCAACCTTGTTTTTCCCTAATAAAATCCATCTTCCAGGAATCAACCTCTGTTATGCTTTCACTTGAATTCCAAATTACTTTAGGATTATAAGTCCAGTTCTCATATTTATAATTAATTTGGTTACTGACTAAAACTGTATCATGAACGGATTCGCCAAATAGTCGGCAATAAAAAACAAAATTGCCTACATCATTACCTACATTCGTAAAAGGAACGATTAATGTTACGGTACTATCATTCAACTGTGCATAAGTAACATCTTTTTGGTTTAATGTGACATCGTAAACATAAACAGAATCCATATTGATAAAATGCGCTGTTACCTTTTGACCGATCTCTACTTTATATGTATTTATATGAACATAACTCTTCTTATTATTTTCATTGTCTGTTATCAAATCGCTCTCGTTGCAATTTATGAGTGATAATAAGAGAGGAAAAATGATTAGGCAATACCGCAGCGGATTATTTTTCATTTATCTATTTCCAGAAAATAGATTTTGTCACTTATCTAACATTAAGTTATTGACTGATAAGTTTTTTGTCAATGCAAAATAAGTGGTACTTACTTTTAAAACTTATAGTAATAACCACCTCACCCTTAGTCCCTCTCCTAATCTCGCCTCGCTCCGCAAGGCGGAGCGGGTTAGGAGAGGGGTAGGGGAGAGGTCAAATTCCTTGCGGCTTGTTACAGCTTTCCACTTTCAACTTACCAATCGGCTTATCTTTTGTCAATTCAAATAACTTGTCATTTATTCTTTGGAAAGCACTCTTCTTTTATGACTATTAAGTGGCGATAGAATTATTATTATGTTATGATTAATTTACCGGCGCGGTAAGTGTAAACTTCAGCGAGCATGTCTAATCAGAGAATTTGAATAAGGAAGGTAAAATGAAAATCTTGTTTGGTATAATCACGGTCATTTTTATGTTTGCCATAACTGCCCACGGTACGGATTTCCACGTTTCAAAAAAAGGCAATGATGCCAATTCCGGCACGGCAACATCTCCATTGCTTACAATCCAGAGGGCAGCAGATCTCGCACAACCGGGCGATGTTGTCATCGTTCATGAAGGAATATATCGTGAACGCATCGATCCTCCGCGAGGCGGTGAATCCGACACGAAACGCATTATGTACCAGGCGGCATCGGGCGAGAAAGTTGTTATCAAAGGTTCAGAAGTTATTAAAAACTGGGTGAGAGTTCAGGATGATGTTTGGAAAGTTGCTCTTCCAAATTCATTCTTTGGAAACTTCAATCCTTACAGCGATCTTATTCATGGTGACTGGTTTTATCCCGAAGGCAAGGAACAACATACTGGGGCTGTCTATCTAGATGGAAACTGGCTGACCGAAGCAGCTAAGTTAAGCGATGTGCTGGCTGTTGGCGGCTCTGCATCGCTTTGGTTTGGAAAAGTTGAAGATGATAGTACCTCAATATGGGCGCAGTTCAAAGGAATTGATCCTAATAAACAATTGGTAGAAATTAACGTACGACGGACAGTCTTCTATCCGAAAAAAACGGATGTCAATTATATTACCGTGCGCGGCTTTACTATGGAAAACGCTGCAACACCATGGGCACCTCCTACGGCAGAGCAAATTGGTTTAATAGGTACCAATTGGAGTAGAGGATGGATTATCGAAAACAATGTAATTAAAAACTCAATTTGCTCGGGCATTTCACTTGGAAAATACGGGGATCAATGGGATAACACTTCCGAAAACTCTGCCGAAGGATATATAAAGACAATCGAGCGTGCTTACGCAAACGGATGGACAAAGGAAAACATCGGGCATCATATTGTTCGTAACAATATAATCTCTCACTGTGAACAAGCCGGTATTGTAGGCAGCATGGGGGCGGCTTTCAGCAGCATTATTGATAATACCATCCATGATATTTGCGAACCAAGATGGTTTGCCGGCGCAGAGATGGCTGCTATAAAATTTCATGCTGCTGTCGATGTAACTATCAGCCGGAACCATATCTACAAAACCATACGCGGGCTCTGGCTCGATTGGATGGCACAAGGAACACGTGTATCGCAAAATCTTTTTCACGATAATATAGAAGATGTATTAGTAGAAGTAGATCACGGACCTTTTTTAATGGATAACAATCTTTTTCTTTCGTCTGTGCCACTCATCGATCAATCTCAGGGCGGCGCTTACGTTCATAATCTCTTCTACGGAACAATAATTGTTCTTCCTTACGATAGCCGCTTGACCCCTTTTTTGAAGGAACACTCTACCGAAACTATGGGACTTCACGACAATCCTTTGGGCGATGACCGCTTTTATAATAATATATTTGTACAACGCCCTAACCTGGGTAATTACAATGATGTTAAATTGCCGGTTTTGATGGAGGGCAATGTTTTTTTGAAAGGTGCCGCTCCTTCTAAGTTTGAAAAGGAACCCCTTGTTAAAAATGATTTTGATCCGGCTATCAAGTTAGTCGAAAAGCAAGACGGTTTTTACCTTCAACTCAAATTCGATAAATCATGGTTTGAAAAACGAAAGCGTAAACTTGTAACAACAAAGTTGCTGGGGAAGGCAGTAATTCCTAATGTTCTGTTTGAACAACCCGACGGCTCGCCGATTAGCATAAACAGAGACTACTTTGGCAAGCTGCGGAATGAAGCTAATCCAACACCCGGGCCTTTTGAGAAACCGGAGGACGGATTGATTTCACTGAAAGTTAGATGATTATACGCGGAGATTCTTTTTTAGAACAACTCTAACAGCTTACTCAACTTTGCAATCAAACCAGGTTATATCTCCAATGCCGCACTGAAAAGAAGCGGCGGGTGGAAAAGCTGGTTAGGCGTATACTATGTTAAACGAATGATTAGACTTTTAATCCAAACAATTGATATATCTATAACACATTTCATTTGGTAAAATTTTAATTCAATAGGTTTTTCATTTCCAGAGCCATGACCAAGTGGATTTCTTATTTCTCTAAATAATAATTTCAATGATTCCGCTTCCCAAGGATCAATAATTTTATTTTTTTTACTCAGTAGATTATCAATATAATTTGTTGCCCCCTTTTCGTTTCCGGTTGAAAGTCCTAATTCATCGCTTATTATTTTCACACAACTTTCTAAAGCTTTCATTGCATAAAAAGCAGCATCCGGTTGATTACTATTAAATCTTTCAAAAGCTTTCCTTATATCTGAATCAATAATCTGATATTTTTCATTTTTTAATATTTCCCAAAATGGTTCATATATATTTTTTTGTGATAATTTATCATTATAAGTGTCAATTGATTTGTTTTGGTAATAAAAAAACAATCTGGCTTCTCTTAATCGTTGATTAAGTTCCTCTATGCAATGATTAAATGTATTCAGAGAATCTTGCTTGCTTTTAATTTCTAATTCTTCTTCTACACTACTGAAAATTAATTCAATTAAGCTGATTCTCTTTTTAATATAATCACTTGGATTATAATCAGCGCCCCATACGTTATAACTGGTAAGCAAATAATTAATGCATATATCTTGATATGTTCTTCCTTCTGCGATATTTGTGACACCGAGTTCACGAGTAAAAGCATTAAAAGTTTTTTTAAAAATCTCATCGCTTTTGTACATCAAAGGAATTAAATCATGAAATATTATATGAGCACTTATTTTAAAGAATGCTACAACATCTTCCGGCACAGTTTCGTGCATAAAATTATCATAGAAAGGGAAATAAATTTCCTTGTATCTCTTATGAAAAATATCTCTGATCATATTTTACGCCTAACTTATAATTATGCTGCAAGATTATATTGTTTCAAGAACATATATCCGACAGAGCCGGACAAGTATGCAGCAACATGCTTATCTATATTTTTTTTCTTACAACTTCACTTAAAAATTCAATATTTAAAAATAGTCTGTGCACCCTCCTAGGGCGGATAAACATCTATCTTCCATTATCTCCGAGGTCTAATTTTTTAAAATTGATTCCCCAGAGTTTCTTGCACGTTGCGGTTTTTTATTACACCAAAATGAAAATAATTTATGTTGATTATAATTCTCTCAAGATGAAGTAGTGTTTGGTATGCATTTGCAAGAGAGGAAAACATTAATGCCCTCGAAATTCCGCAACAATTTAATTCAAGTTCGGTTTTTTGTCAAACAATTTCCAGCGCCCAGACCTTGAAAGACTGTGTGAAAATTCAATCTGTAGGGCGATTCGCTGAATCGCCTATGCAAACATTCATTGAATTCACAATTGTATTTGCCAAAAATGGTCGAAACATCGTTTCGACCTACAATTTTCACACTGCCTCTTGAAGGTTTGGGTAACCTTCAAGGTCGTAACCGTGCGTTTGGAATAAGATTAATTATCTGCAAATTATTTTCAGGAATGGTCACGACCTTTTCCTACCTCATCATTTATCAACACTTTCCTTATATTGCACGTCAAAATAGGGTCACATTTTAGGGGTAATAGATGCATGCACTCGAAGTAAAAAATCTAACCAAACATTTCAATACTGTCCGTGCTGTTGACAAAGCATCGTTCGAAGTTCCCGAAGGTTCAATATTCGGGCTTATCGGGCGCAACGGTGCCGGCAAAACAACAACAATCAGAATGATGATGGGAATTTACTTGCCCGATGAAGGAGAAGTTAATCTCCGCGGTGTTAAAGTAGGACAAGAATTTAAAAACAAAGTAGGTTACCTTCCCGAAGAACGAGGTCTCTACAAAAAAATGAAAGTACTCGAGACACTTCTCTACTTTGCGGAGATCAAAGGCAAAAACGGAAGGGATGTTCACAAGAAAGCGGAAGAATATTTGAAGCGGTTTGAACTTTACGATAGAAGATTATCAAAAGTTGAAGACCTATCAAAAGGAAATCAACAGAAGCTTCAGTTCATCACAACCGTTTTACACGATCCCGAATTCGTAATTCTTGACGAACCATTCTCCGGCCTTGATCCGTTGAACACAAATCTTTTAAAAGATATAATTCTTGAGATGAAAGAACGCGGCAAAGTGATAATCTTTTCAACACACTTAATGGATTTTGCCGAAAAGTTATGTGATCATCTCGCAATGATCGATCACGGAAAAATTATTTTGAAAGGATCGCTAAAAGAAATAAAAGCTAAGTATGCACAGAAAAATGTAAGCTTAACATACGATGGAGACATTTCGTTTTTGAAAGGTCACCCGATAGTTGAGAAGATAGAAAACTTCGGCAACACAACGGGCGTGAGATTAAAAGAATCGAACCAAACCCAGCAATTATTAAAACTGCTAGTTGATAGAAACGTAACAGTAAAGAAATTTGATGCGAATGATATTTCGCTGCAAGAGATATTTATTGAACTTGCCGGGACAGACGGCGTGAATACGGAGGTGCACCATGCTTAACAATAGAGTTATTGCTTTGATAAAAAGAGAACTCCGCGAAAAACTTTTTTCAAGAACATTCATTTTTATGACGATACTCTTCCCGGCACTGATGTTCGGGATAATTGGAATACAAGTTTTGCTTCGTAGCGATGAAGGAAATTCAAAAATTGAGCTGGTTACCGAAACGGGAAAACTTACAACCGCTTTTCAAGATGAATTGCTCTCGTCGGATTTAATCAAAAACGGAAAATTTGCTTTTACCTTTTACACAATGGGCAGAGATGATCTAAAAGATTTTCTTAATCAAAAGAAACAAGAGCTATTAGATGGAAAGATTACCGG
>DYJK01000175.1 GCA_020723165.1 Melioribacter roseus
TGCACCATATAAAATATTATCAAATGTAAATTTCTGCTGACCGTAGTTTAAACCAACAGTTGCCATGATAAGCAGAAATACGCAGAATAAATATTTTGAAAGCGTTCGCATTGAACATCTCCTTTACTTTTTAAACTCTCATCTATACAAACAAAAATAAACCTATTATAAAAGCGCTCCCTTTGGCATCGCCACTATGTGGGAAGGGTTTGGCTTGCCCGTCTTTAGTTTGGCGGAACTAGCACTTATTTACTTTTCAAAATCTGATGTCAGCACCGGCCAATCATCTGTTCTGAATGGAGATGCCGGTAAACCGGCTCTATTATAAAGATTACATTCAGGATTTGTTGACCACGCATACCGTACAGCAGCCGGGTTAGCAACATCTTTACTACTCACAATTACTGCGTCTCCTTCAATCACGGCATCAGCCCAAATAAATTTACCATCACCACCGGCTATAGCAAACCCTTTGAGCTGCTCATTATTCTTTGTTATTAATCCACTCTCTGCATATTCAAATATGATTCTAATTTTATTTCCTTCTACAGAATAGGATTTATAGATTGGTCCGCTGTATTCATTTTTGAATCCGTAAAGTTTATTCAAAGCAATCAGCGCTAGCCGGTTACCAACTTCCCTTTTATTTTTTGGATGGATATCTCCGGCATCACCGATATCAATTGCTACAGCCATACCGGTATTTTTAACAGAGAGAGTTTTCATTTGTGCTTCACGCAGCTCTGCCCACATATCTTCAACCGGCTGCTGATTTAGTTCCAAGTAATTTGCTAATTGAACAAAGTAGAAAGGAAAATCACCTTGCTGCCAGTGCGAGCACCAGTCATTAATCATTAACGGAAAAAGTGTTCTGTATTGCAATGCATCATAAGTATTGTTTTCACCTTGATACCAAATTACTCCGCGAATACCGTAAGGAATTAACGGGGCAATCATTGCGTTAAACAATACCGAAACACAATTTGGATCTTCAACCGATAATGGTTTTGCTGGAAACTTATCTATCGAAAGTGTTCTTTCATAAGACCACTCGCCGGCAAGAGGGATTTTTTCGTTTGCCGAATTTGAAATATAGTACTGATCTGCTTCACCCCAAACTCCACCGGGACCGCCGGTATCGATACATCGTATTACTAAAACATTTTTCCCATGTTTAATTAAACGGGAAGGAATAACATATTGCCTTGGTTTATCCCATAGTTCATTGCTGCCCAATAGTTCTCCATTGAACCAGGTAACATCAATATCATCGATGGGACCCATATTTAAAATGAAGTCCCCAACTTTCCAATTTTCCGGAATTACAATTTCTTTTCTATACCAGACCGAACCGTTAAATTCCGTCAGTTCATCCTGGTACCACAAACAAGGGACATTCATTTTTTTCCATGAGGAAGCATCGAACTCAAAATCTTTGTAAGATTGACCTACGTCCGGATATCCGGGATCGGTATAAATTGAACTGGTCTTCCATGAATCTCTTTTTTCGTTATACTCTTTTATGAAGGCAGAGTCGTTGCTCGCAAATTTATTTATCGATTCAAGAACATCGCGGTAAGCCGGAATAGTTTGTAGTGACGAACTGCTTGTCCAAGCTTCAATACTGGTTCCGCCATAAGAAGAGTTGATTAACCCGATCGGGATTTTCGTTTCTGTGTAAATCTTTTTTGCGAAGAAGTAAGCAACAGCCGAAAACTCTTTAATTGTGTTTTCATCACAAATCATCCAGCCGTCCGTCGTAAATTCTTTTTTCGGCACCGCTGATGTCATAGGTTCAACGGTTAAAATTCTTATATCGGGATAATTGTTTGCATCACTTATTTCTTTATTGTTATCAAAATTGTTTCCAATATCCTCAACAGACATAGCCATATTAGACTGGCCCGAGCAAATCCATACATCACCAAGCAATACATTTTTAATTTCAATGATTTCCTCACCGGTCACTTTCAAATTATAGGGACCACCGGCATTCATTGGCATCAGGTTAACTTTCCAGTTTCCATCTATACCAACATTTGTTTTAACTTGTTGCTCGCCCAATTCAATTGTTAATCTACTCTCTGGAGCAGCAGTGCCCCATACCGGAATATTAGAGTCCCGTTGCAAAACCATATTATCAGTAAACACCGATGCGAGTTTAATTTTTTGTGCGTATGATTCATTCATAATCAAAACCGATACAACTAAAAACAATACTGAAAAGAATTTTTGAAATTGCACGATAACTACCTCTCTATTAATCTACTTTTCTTGCCATACAACAACTTCAGTTGGGTGAAGAATTTTTTGCCCCATTAAAATCTTAGCATTCTGAGGAATATTAATTTCAACCGGCTCTGATGAATAATTCATTGCAATCCAAAAGCCATCGCGCCATTCAAGAATAAGATCTTGTGGAAGCGATTCAACTTCAACACCATTTATGTTATAGATTTTTGCCAGGATTGCTTTTTCAAATATTCCATCATTCGAATCAACGCCAATGTATGTTACAGTTCCCTTTCCAAGTTTTCGTGTTACAACTGCTGAATTATCTTTATAAAATTGATCATTGAACACTGCGAGCGTTTCAGTTCCACTATCCGGAATAAGTATATCTCCCCAGATATTCCAATTGTACTCATTATCATCAAGCTGAACTTTCCCGGTTCTATATCTTGATAAAACGTCAAAGAAATCAATCTTGGCACCAATTAGACTATGGATCGATTCCGATAAATGTGTTGGGAACAAATGCCCGTTTCTATCTTTCTGCCCGGCACGGCATGTTAAAATTAAGTTACCCCCTTGTTCTGCATATTGCTTCCATCTACTAATTAAAATGCTATCAACCAACTGGTAGAAAGGTGCAATTAGAAAAGGGTATTTTGTAAAATCGGCTGATTCTGTGATTATATCTACCGGGGCAGCTAATGATTTCAATGCAGCATGATATTTTATAAATGTACTCAAACCATTCCAGTCATCCGTCTCGCGCAAGTAATCTGTTTCCCATACGTTATCAACATTCCAGAGCATTGCAATTTTTCTTGCAGAATATTTTGCCGGTACTTGAGTTTGCTTATCGGCATTTTTGCGGAGTTGTTTAATCTCTTCAATAAACTTTTGATATTCCAATCCTCCGCGAGAGATAGTAACGCCATCAGGTTCAATCATACCGTTGTGATATTGTTCGTATCCAAACAACGGCTGTTTAAAACGATACGAGCAGATAAACGAAGAGCCGCTTGCATAAGCGCTCCACAACCACAAACGAACTGCGCCGGGATACGGCTGATAGTTTTGGGTACCCCAATTAACTTGCCCGGGCTGCAATTCCATAACACCCGTAAAACCTTTTACACCACGGTGAAAATCACTAGCAAATGGAATTACCCAGCTTTGCCCGATGCGGAATCCTTGTTCACCTCTGCCATCGCGGTAACCCGAAACCGGGTACATAGTATAACTTGCAAAATCTAAATCAGTATTGCGATAAGGATCAACATTCATATGCTGGTCCATAAAATTTGTCGTTACCCATTGATCGGGAGAAATATATTTTCTTAAAGTTTGATACTGTTCACTTAAGAATGATGCGGCTTCATCCGCACTAAATCTTTTGAAATCTAATAATGCATGTGGATTAACTTGCTGTACCAGCTCAACCTGGTTTGGAATTCTAATTTGATCAAAGGAATCATAGCGGATACTCCAAAAAGCAGTGCCCCAAACTTCATTAAGCTTATCAATTGTTTTGTACTTGTTCTTCAACCAGTCAATAAAATTATTTTTTGCCGGCGCACTGTAATCATATCTCCCATAATGCGAGGGTTCATTATCTAATTGCCAGCCGATAACATTTTTATTTTTTCCGTAACGCTCTGCAAGTTTAGTGTTAACCTTTCTAAGGAATTCTCTATATAACGGACTTGACCACGAAATATGCTGGCGTGAACCGTGACGCTGCACTACACCATATTCGTTAACCATCAATATTTCGGGATATTTCTCCGGCATCCATACCGGCGGTGCGGCTGATGTTGTACACAAAATTATTTTTAGATTATTCTGAACTGCAAGATTCACAGCTTCATCTAGCCAGGTAAAATCATATTTACCTTCTTCCGGTTCTAAAAATGTCCAGGAAAATTCTCCCATATGAACAAACTCAAAACCCATCGAGGCAATTTTTTTGAAATCACGCTCCCAATCTTTTTTGTCCCAATGCTCGGGATAATAATATACACCAACGGTAGCAAGATTACCGGAAGGGAAATAGTTAGGTGTTGATTGAGGAAATATTTGTCCGGATGCGCAACATAGCACAGCAGCTAGAAAAATGAGTTTAACTTTTTTCATAAAATGTCCCGGATAATTTGACTTATCTCCAAATTCGGATTAAAATTTATCACTCAAGTAAGAATTGAGTTTCCACTGAACAGAATAAGCGCGTGCAAATGTTTTTAAATCCGCCGAGAAACTCATTCTATCTGAAGATTTAAACTCATTCTTACCGAAGTAACTTGCCGGAATTTTTATTACGCTGATATTCCTTACCGAAAGAAATATACCCGATGCATTGAACACATCAATTACCGGATTACTCCACACCGGTTTCATACCCGAACCAAGTCTGAATGTTAACGGCTCTCCCTTTCCATCAAAATTAATAGTCAGTAACATTCTATCTTCTTCCGGAATCTGGTTGTTTCTATAAAACTCTTTTTCAATTACATCATCACCATAAATTGCGACATATAGTGTATCGGGATTCCAGCAAATGTACATATCAGCCATCGGTATTTTTGATACCGGTTTTACAAATCCTTCTTCACGATTCCAATTCTGTAAGATTTCTTTACTGATATTACTAATTACTCTATCCTTTGGTGCAATCGGAATTCCACCGGAAGCATCGGCACGTTCATAATTAGCATTTGATTTTTCTTTTTCCCAGTCAAAATTCTTAGCAGCATCAATCAGTTCTCTGTACGGCTCACCGTAAATATCTACAAGACCCATGTTATAGTTTTCGCCATCCGATCTGCCATGTGTTGGTTCATCAAAATACTGGAACCAATCAGCCATAACAATAAAAGGTAATTGTGTAAAACTTTTGGCTGTAGTAGTAAATCCTTTTGCACGTTCCTTTTGAGTTTTAACGACCGGGAATGTTGCGGAAGTGTTCTTGTTGCCGCTTCTGTTTTCTGCGGCTGTCATATAAAATTCACCGATTGCTATTGGTTTCTTTGTTAATTCATACAACGAAGAAAAATAGAACCGCGATATTGTTCCATCATTCCAGTTCGCGTTAAAATTTGTTGAGACAACATCTACGTATTTAGCGGCAGCCGTAGCAACTTCCGGGTAATAAAATGATTGGTAACGGTCGCCAAGTATCAGACTTTCTTCATCATACTTACGAATAATTTCTTTTGTTAAGCTGTAATATCGATCGGCAATCATCTCAATAAATTTTTTAACAACAATTATTCCGCTGCTGCCCGGTCTTAAAAACAATCTTCCCTTATATTTTAACTGCTCAAAATTTTCAGCTCCTTCCGGATCAAAATCTTTCAGTAACGTTTCCCATTTGTTATGATAATGATCTTCAATGAGTTGTATCATTTTTTTTCTTGCAATGCTGGATGTATCATGCTGAAAGGTCATATTCCATAGCGCTGCATTCCACCAGCCCATTTCGTTATCTGTATAGTAGCCAATCAAATTTTTCCTTTTAGAAGGAGGAGGGATATTACGTTTACATATTTCTTCCATACGTTTGACAATAACCGAGTCCCACATATCAAACCATGGTGCACCGGCTTCCATACCGATTATCAAAACCGGTGTGTAATATAAGTCCGTTCTATCGGCAGCATTAAATAAATCCATACTGCTCCATCCGCCGATTGTAGAAAAATTCCAGTTCTTAAGACTATCAGCAGTACTATTCGCCCATGTAACCGGGTCAGAAAATTTTTGCCACGCAGCATAAGAGGGATTGTTAACATTATATTCATCAAAAGGAACCCCGGTATTTACACAGCAAACACCATTAGAAAAAAATGGATGACCGTCCTTATCAATCAGCCACCAAACACCATTAATTTCTTTTGTTGAATATCTCGCAGAATCCGGTTCTTCATGAATCCAGGAAAATGCAGATGAACTTTGTGCGTCAAAAAAGATTGACGAGAAAAAAAAGATGAAAAGATTTATGTATGTGGGGTTAGAACGCTTCATTCAGTGGTTTCTAAAA
>DYJK01000176.1 GCA_020723165.1 Melioribacter roseus
CTGCTTAAAATTGATACTAGAACTTCCGGATATGTAGAACGAGTTAAAGAATAATTTCCTTTCCACAAAAAAAAATACATTGAATGAATAGAGACGCGCCATGGCGCGTCTCTACGTTAATACAACCTACTTTCTGTAATATATTTGGTAAGTAGTTGTTTTAATGGGGCAAGTTCATTTTGCATAATGAACCAAATTATGGTTGTGTCAATTTTAAAATACTCGTGAACAATTCTGTTCCTAATCCCTTTCAGTTTCTGCCATGGAATATCATTGCATTTTTCTTGTATTTCCAGCGGAACGTTTTTCGAAGCTTCACCTATTATTTCGATATTTCGGACAATTGCATCAACTGTCATTGAATTAATTACAAAATCATCAAAAGATAAGCCTTTCGAATAACGCTGGATTTTTTCTATACTTTCAAGAATATCTTCGATAAGTAATTTCCAATCTCTGCTAGACATAGATCAAATCTTGTTTTATGTGTCCAAACATTTTTGGTTTGAGAGCATTTGGAGTTACAATATCTACTTTAACACCAAGTATTTCTTCTAACTCATCACCAAGCAGAACGAAATCCAATCCTATCGGTTTTTCAAATTCAACAAGAATATCAACATCGCTGTGATCATCGGCTTCTTCTCTTGCCACCGAACCAAATATTCCTAACTGCTTGATATGGTACTTTTCTTTGAGAGCCGGTTGATAAGCTTGCAACAGCGATTTTATTTCGGATAATTTTTTCATCACATGTGTTTGCTTTTATTCAAAGATAACAATTTTTCGTTTGTGAGTAAAAACATTTTTGATGCACGGTTTCGTTACTTTGACAAATATTTCACCACCGCTTCAGCACAATTCTCACCATCAATAGCAGCAGAAACAATACCGCCGGCGTAACCGGCCCCTTCTCCGCATGGAAAGAATCCTTTTATATCTACATGCATTAATGAATCTGGATTACGTTTTATTCGTATTGGTGAACTTGTCCTCGTTTCTGCCGCCAATATTTGCGCTTCTTCGGTAAAATATCCTTTCATCTTTTTGCCAAATTCTACCAGACCCTTTTTCAAACCATCCGAAATTACAACCGGTAAAATTTCATGAAGTGATGCACTTACAGTTCCCGGGATGTAAGAGGTTTTAGGAAGTGTAGCGGAAATTTTACCTTCCACAAAATCTGTAATCCTTTGTGCCGGTGCACACTGTGTTTTCCCGCCATATTCAAAAGCTATTTTTTCAACAGATTTTTGATATTCCAAACCGGCAAGCACTCCGTGCCTTTTAAATTCACTCCAATCATTTTCATCGATGGAAACTACTAATCCCGAATTCGCAAAAAGAGAATCGCGCCGCGAAACACTCATACCGTTTAATACTAACTCTCCGGGTGCAGTAGATGCCGGTATAATTATTCCACCCGGACACATGCAAAATGAATAGACACCTTTTTCGTCTACTTGACAAGTTAAATTATAAGCTGACGCCGGCAAGTTTGGATTACGCTTAGCTGAATGATATTGTATCTCATCAATTAGTGATTGCGGATGCTCAATCCGTACGCCCATAGCAAATGGTTTGGATTCAATGCCTATCCCCTTTTTGTGAAGTAGATAAAAAATATCCCGTGCCGAGTGTCCGGTTGCTAGAATAACCGCGTCACAAGTTGCTTCATACTGGTTATTAATAATAACACCTTTGATTTGGTTATTCTCAATTATAAAATCCGTTACCATCGATTCGAAGTGAATTTCACCGCCGCAATTAATTATCGTTTCCCTAATATTCGACACAACTTTAGGCAGTTTATTCGAACCAATGTGGGGATGTGCATCAATTAAAATTTCTTCTTGCGCGCCATGTTGAACGAATAATGAAAGGATACGATTTACATCACCGCGTTTTGTTGCACGCGTATAAAGTTTTCCATCGCTGTATGTACCGGCACCACCTTCGCCAAAACAATAATTAGAATTTGGATTTACTTCTCCATGCTGCTGAATTGCCCGCAAATCCTTTCTGCGTGATTGAACATCTTTACCGCGTTCAAATATTATTGGCTTGATTCCAAGTTCAATCAATCGCAGTGCGGCAAACATGCCAGCCGGACCAAAACCAATTATTATTGCAGATTTATTCCCTTTAACATGTTGGAATTCTATTTGTTGGGATAACCGGGTCAGTTTTTCATTCATATAAACATTTACACGCACGCGATAGACGGGATTTTTACTACGCGCATCAATTGATCTGCGGATTGTTTGTACGGCTGAAATATCTTCGTGTGCAATATGAAGTTTTTGTGCCGCGGTATTTTCTAAATATCCTGGATCGTAAATAAGTTCGGGTGGGATTACCAATTCAATCTCTTTTATCATACCGTCCTCTGTTTTGAGGAAATAATTACGAGTGTAGAGTTAACTACCTTTAGCGGTTTTAATACTGCTTGATAATAATCTCTCCAATTCATCACAATCTTTTATTAAACTATCATATTCTGATTGGTTAATTACATCAGTTCTAAAAAATAAATTTAACCAGAAATCTGTTTCTCGACTTTCTTTTAGAGATATAAAAAGTTTATTTATAAAATCCTTTTTTGAAATTGCACTCTGTGCTTCAGAAACATTAGCACCTATAGAAGTTCCTGATTTGAGCAATTGAATATAAAGTGCTTCTAATGATTTATCTTTTTGTATTAAATACTTAAATAGTTTAACAATACGAACTCCAAAATCAATAGACTTGCGTAATAAAACACCTTGATATATTTCAGAAGGTTCAAATATTCTTGGCATAGAATCTCTTTATAAAATTGATTTTACTTATAATAACCATATAAGTTTTCATTAAATATTCTTCACTCATCACTCTTTACTCTAAACTCTTCACTCTAAACTAATAAGTAGCTTTAATCACTCCTCCGTCAACACCGATTGTAGTTCCGGTAATATACCCGGCTTGTTCGGAAGCTAAGAAAACAACAAGCGAAGCAACTTCGTCCGGTCTTGCTAATCTTTTCATCGGGACATCATTAGCCATAGATGCTAGCACGTGTTCGTGTGATTCATCTGATTGTTTAGCGCGGGCTACCGCTAATTCGTACAGCCTGGCGGTTAGAGTATAACCCGGCGCTACATTGTTAACGGTAATATTGTATTTACCAACCTGGCTGCTCAATGTTTTGGCAAATGCCGTAACACTGCTTCTTAGGGCGTTGGATAAAATTAAATTATCAACCGGCTGTTTAACAGAAAGAGAAGTAATATTTATAATTCTTCCCCAGTTTTTTGATTTCATATCCGGCAGCACATAACGGGAAAAGCGGACAGTGCTCATTAAGACCTGGATAAATGCATCTTCCCAGTTTTCATCGGTAAGATCTTCAAAATAACCGGGCTGCGGACCCCCACAATTATTCACCAATATATCAATTGATCCAAAATTATTTTTTACAGTCTTAATTGTATTTTCAATATCATTCAACTTATTTATATCACATACTTCCCATAGCGGTTCGATATTATAAATTGATTTTATTTCATCAACAGTCTTTAATAGATTTTCTTTATTCCTTGAACAGATGGCAACTTTGCATCCTTCTTTGATAAACAATTCGGCAATTGCTCTGCCAATCCCCATACTTCCGGCAGTAACTAAAACAGTTTTACCTTGAAGATTCAGTTCCATTATTTACCTCAGGGTGAATTAATAATTATTGTTATTCCTTCTCTTATCATCATCACTGCATAAGCAGCAAGAAATAACGATGCAATCTTGGCAAATGCTTTTGATCCGCCTACTCCAAGTATTTTCGATACCCATCTAGCATTTGTTAATATCGTAACAATGATGATAAAATTTACAAGCATCGAAGTTATAGTCGGGATGAAACCGTATTTATCGTTGAGAATAAGAATGGTAGTTAACGCCGCCGGACCCATTATCAATGGAATACCGAGCGGTACGATACCAATATTAGTATGTGGATTTCTCAGGTTATCTGAAGAGGAAAGAATATCATTGATACTGAGAATAAGAAGAACTAATCCGCCGGCAATACGGAAATCATTGATTGTTATACCAAGAAAACGGAGAACTGCTTTACCGGCAAAAAGAAATCCGAGCGCAACTATAAACGCGGTAAGACAAGCTTCAATTATTAATTTCTTCTTTTGGAAGTGTGATATTCCTTCTGTAAAACCAAGGAAAACCGGTGTTGTACCGATTATATCTATAGCAACAAACAAAGGAATAAATGTTAATAGAAAAAGATTTAAATCCATGTCAATATATTTTTATGTCTTTTGTAATTTACAAAAAATCCCACTTGTATAGTGGGATTTAATGATAGGCTTAATTAAAAAAGTTAATTTACACTTGCAGCATGTTTAATGGAAAGTTGTTCGCTTACAATTTGTTCTGTATCGAGCGCAATAACAAGTTCTTCATTTGTAGGAATTCTCATTACGGTTACTTTCGAGTCGTCAGTAGAAATAACACACTCACCTTTTACATTTTTGTTTAACTCATCATTAATCTTTATTCCAAGAAATTCCATATTAGCGCATACATCATTCCTAACCATAATAGAATTTTCACCAATTCCGCCGGTAAATATTAATGCATCAAGTCCACCCAAAGCTGCAGTATAAGCACCGACATATTTTTTTATGCGGTATGTAAAAACATCAAAAGCATATTTAGCTTTTTTGTTCCCTTCGCCAACTGCTTCTTCAATTTCTCTCATATCACTGCTTTCGCCGCTTATCCCGATCAATCCGCTGTGCTTATTGAGTAATGTATTAGCTTCGGATAACGATAATCCTTCTTTAGCCATGATATAAAGAATTACTGATGGGTCCATATCACCGCTTCTTGTTCCCATTATTAATCCTTCTAACGGTGTAAAACCCATTGTTGTATCAACCGATCTTCCGCAATCTACTGCTGCCATGCTGCACCCATTACCAAGATGTGCAGTGATGATTTTTAACTGTTCAATCGGCTTTCCAAGAATTTGTGCTGCACGTTCGGAAACATATCTGTGTGATGTGCCGTGAAATCCGTAACGGCGGATTTTATATTTTTTATAAAGTTCATAAGGAATTCCATAGAGATAAGCACGGGGCGGCATTTTAACATGAAAAGCAGTATCGAATATTCCGCACTGTGGTGTTGTTGGCAAATGATCTTTTGTTGCTTGAATACCTTTTATGTTTGGCGGATTATGAAGAGGGGCTAATTCGATATTTTCCTTGAGTGCATTCATTACCTGATCTGTAATCAATACCGAACCCGAAAAAGTTTCTCCGCCGTGAACAACACGATGGCCTACTGCATCAATTTCCTTTTTATCTTTTATCACACCATGATTCGGGCTAAGAAGAACAGCAATTACATATTCAATAGCAATCGAATGATCTAAAATTTCTCCTACTATCCTTATCTTTTCTTTATTTAACGGTTGATGCGTTAACACCGCACTTGTCATTCCTATTCTTTCAACCATTCCTTTAGCAAGAGCAATACGATTTGCCGTATCTATAAATTGATATTTAATAGATGAACTTCCGCAATTCAAAACTAAAACTTTCATTTTTTCCTCAAATTTTTATCCGATAATTTTGCCATCAGCATCATACTTAAAAAATCCTTCACCGGTTTTTTTACCAAGCTTCCTTTCGCGTACTAATTTACGAAGTATCGGGCTCGGGCGGTAACGTGGTTCACCAAGTGTATTCCACAAAGTTTCCATCCACGCTAATACTTCATCCAAACCCATAGAGTCGGCCATTTCAAGCGGACCGGTTTTAAAATTATAACCTAACTTCATTGCAGTATCAATATCTTTTGCAGAGGCAATACCTTCCAAACAGATATGCATTGCTTCATTAAGCAGAGGTACTATTGCCCTTGTTGTTACAAATCCGGGGTACTCGTAAACCTCAACTGCTGTTTTTCCGATTCTTGATGCAAACTTTTTAATAATCTCTACAGTTTTGTCAGATGTTTCGAGTGCTTTAACAAGTTCTACCAACGGAACTTTGGGTACCGGGTTTAGGAAGTGCATACCGATAATTTTATCTTTACGACTAGTAACATCAGCTATCTTTGTTAAACTTAATGTAGATGTATTTGAAATGAAAATAGTGTTAGGACTAGCAATTTCATCCAGTTCCTTAAATATCCATTTTTTCAATTCATAGTTTTCATCAACTGCTTCAATAATTA
>DYJK01000177.1 GCA_020723165.1 Melioribacter roseus
ATAAACGAGAACTCAAGACGGTTGTTATTGAACTTTAACATAACACGCCGTTATAAGCTCAGAGTATCATGATAAGTTCAATCAGATGGATGAAGGTTTAGATCAAAATAGAAATGTGTTAATTCAATAGAGAACATAAATATATGACAATGAAAAAAAATATAACTGAGAATAAATTTAATGAAACTAGTCCTAGTCCTTTTTCCCAGACTTTCTTCCACGGTACAAAAGTGGATCTAAAGATTGGTGACTTTATTGAAATTGGTTTTAACTCAAACTATGGACAAAAGAAAAAAGCTAAATATATCTATCTGACAGCTACTTTGGATGCTGCTATTTGGGGAGCTGAACTTGCTATGGGTGAAGGACGTGAACGAATTTATTTGGTAGAACCAGTGGGCCCAATCGAGGACGATCCCAATTTAACGGATAAAAAATTTCCTGGTAATCCAACAATGTCATACCGATCAAAACATCCGTTTAAGGTAGTTGGAGAAATTACCATTTGGCAAGGTCACTCACTCGAACAAGTCAAAGCAATGAAAGAAGGATTAGCAAAACTAAAAGCACAAGGTATTGAGGCTATTGAAGATTGATTTAGCTATAATTGAAAAAAACGTTCTATTTCGCAAAACATTAGATGAGTAAATAAAAGCGCTTATAACCCGCCGCTCAACACGGACAGCGTTTTTCATAGCGGCATTTGTGTAATTATAAAGTTGTGTTCACAAAACCAAGTTGCTGTTTAAGTTGGATTGTTCTAAAAAAAAATTTTAATAAATAAAAGTAGTTGCTGTTATTCGGCATTCTTGTTATGGGGCGACCGCTTATTGGCAACGGCGTTATATAGCTAAAAATAGTTTGAAATAGATAGTACGATAGACTATATTTGGTCTAAAAAAGGGCTACTATATGAGATTAAGCGAATCAGTAAAATCAATTAGTTATCTGAAAGCTAATGCAGCTAATTTGATTGAGGAAATCAATAAAGAACAAAAAACTTTTGTTATTACTCAAAATGGCGAGGCAAAGGTAATTGTTCAAGACATAAAAGTTTATGAAAAAACTCAAGAAACTATGGCTATGCTTAAATTACTTGCAATGACTAGAGGGAAAAGTAAGAATGCTAAGGGGATACAAGAGACTTTTGCTGAACTTCGTAATGAATTGAAATCTAATCAATGACTATGAAATATAAAGTTATTATTGATCCTCAAGCCAAATTAGACCTAAAAGAAATTTATATTTATGCCGCTATGAACGATAGTGCCCAATCAGCAAACAGACTTTTGGATGCTTTAGAAAAAACTTGTTATAAACTTGAGAAATTTCCCGAACGAGGACATATTCCACCAGAGTTGAGACAGACCGGAATTAAAAACTATTTAGAAATTCATTATAAACCTTACCGTATCATCTACGAAATAGAAGACAACTTAATCTATATACATTCAGTAATTGATGGCAGAAGAAATATTCAAGAAATCTTGAGTAATAGATTCTTGAGATAAAGACGCCATATAACCGCTTAAAAAGTATCCCACAAAAAGACTCGCCTCGCTTTGACAAGCAATAGCGAGTCGGAGCGGGCGGCGGACAGTTTAGTAAATAGCTAAAAGAATAGAAGGAACAAAAAATAAATCAAATGGAGGGAATAGTATTTATGAAATCAATATCGTTGTTGTTAGTTTCGTTCATTCTTCTATCTCATAACTTTGTTTATACTCAATCTACAAGTAGTAATTGGCCTAAAAAGATTTTAATTACCAATGATGACGGAATTGATGATCCTAAAATTATTGAACTTGCACGTGCCTTTTCGAAAATAGCCGAGACTGTTGTTGTAGCACCGATAGGTGATCGCAGTAGTAGTACTAATTATATGTCTGTTTTTACAAAATATATTCTTAAGGTAGAACATCGTAAAATTGATGACAAAATTACTGCCTATGGTGTAGATGGCTATCCAGCTGATTGCGTATTCTTGGCATTAAATGGATTGTTGAAAGATGACCTTCCGGATTTAGTTATTTCCGGAATAAACGGTGGTCCCAATTTAGGATTTGATTGGACAGTTTCCGGTACAATCGGCGCGGCTCGTATGGCGGCATTTTGGGGTGTTCCTTCAATTGCAGTATCGGGTTTAAAAGAAGAAATTCCCGGGTCACTTGAAAATATAACTGAATGGGTAGTTCGGTTAGCTCAAAGTAAAATTGTCCGCGAATTAAAACCTAAGCAATATTTAACTATCAGTTTTCCGCGTATTCCGCCGGCAGAAATCAAAGGCATAAAAGTTTCAAAAAGAGCTGATATTTTATTAGAATTTGAAATGAGCAAGAGCGGTACCGAAAATTTGGATAATGGTTCGGAAATATGGCATCTTAACCCTCCAAAACAAGTTCTTACTTTTGATCAAAATAGCGATGCAGCTTTTTATAATGATGGCTATATTGTATTAGTACCCATGATTGCTGATGAGCATGATAATGATTGGCTGAATTTTATAAATGACAATCTTACAATGCTTCCAAACTGGAATAAAATAAAGTAGATTTTTTATTTCGTTTCGACTTTGTGGTGAAGCATTATTTATAAATTAAAGTTTCTCTAATAAATAATAATATTACCGGTTGTGTGAATTAATTTATAAACCGTTCCGCCAAAATAATGTCGGACAAGTGAAACGGTTTTTATTTCCATTGTTTTATTCATTAACCCACGGCTTAAGCCGTGGGTTAATAAAAACAAATTACGATTTATAAACTGTTTCTCCGAAGGAGTCCCTTGGACAACAGTTTCGGAACCATAGCTTTTTTAATTCACACAATGGGTATAATCAATATTTTTTTCCGTTTCGGTTTTGTGGTTAAGCATTATTTATAAATTATAGTTTGTTCTAATAAATAATAATATAGGAATAAGATGAATTATAAAATAAATGATAGTGTTTTTGAAACATTCCCCAAATTAATAACCGAAAGATTAGTACTTGAAGAGATTGATTACGCTGTTGCACAAGATTTATTTGAAATTCGATCGGATGAGCGGGTAGTTAAATATCTAGATAGGGAAAAACATAAAACGGTCGAAGACACCCAGGAAATGATTACTATAATCATGCGGTCATATAATGAAAAAACCGGGATAAACTGGATAATAAAAAATCGTACTACTTTAGAAGTTATTGGTTATATAGGTTATTGGAGATTATTCCGGGAGAGAGTAAGAGGAGAAATTGGGTTTGCATTGAAGCCGGAGTTTTGGCAAAAAGGAATAATGTCTGAAGCATTATTAAAAGTAATCGAATTTGGTTTCAAAAAATTTGGATTACATAGTATCGAGGGTAATGTTAATCCAAATAATATCAGCTCTATTAGGCTGCTGGAAAAAATCGGTTTCAAAAAAGAAGCCTACTATAGAGAAGATTATTTATTCAATGGTAAGTTTCAAGATAGTGCTATCTATAGTTTACTAGAAACAGATCGGTTATTGGTTTTTTGATAAGCATAGATTCCACTGCCGTCAAGGACCACTAGTCAGTCTGGGAACTAGTCTTTGTCACTCTGAACTTGGTTCAGAGTCTTAATTAATATTCCTTTTCAAAGGATTAGATTCCGAAACAAGACTTGCCTAACGGCAGTCATGTTCGGAATGACGGTATCCGGACAAACCGCCACTCCTTGACAAGCACATTATGCGAATAATTACATTTAATCTATTCGGCAACAATGTACTTATTAATAATTTGGTAATGAAAAATGTTCGAATAAATATTTTATCCGTTTTCATATAATGCTGTTAGTGAGATTTACTTTTTTTTGGCAGCATCCGTTAAACTGCGGCTTATATGTTTGTGAAACGATAAATTTGTATATGCAATCCACAGCGGCTGATAAATTGCTTTTTAAGGTTGGTTATTTAAAGAAAATAAATTTGAAAAATCACAAGTAAAGAGGCAGCAAATGTTCAACAAAAAATTATTTTTATTGATAGCAGCTTTGGTCTTAGTCAGCTTATTATGCAGCTGTGCCGATGCAATTCAATATCAATACTCGAATGAAATTCAGCAAGTTGGGTTTTGGTACGGGATATGGCACGGTTTGATCGCGCCTATCAGTTTCATCATTTCCCTATTCGATGATTCGGTTGCTATCTATGCCATTTACAATAACGGCGGATGGTACAATTTTGGTTATCTGCTCGGTTTGAGCATCTCATTAGGCGGCAGCGGAACTGCTTCATGTAAAAAATCATGGCGGAAAAAATAATTAAGAAGCTACTCAATTCATGTTTTACGGTAGAACCGGCAAGATCGAGAAAAATAATTTTCAACGTTCAAATGATTTTAATGCATAGCAAATAAAATTCAATAGTTCTATATTGAATAAAGAAAAAGTGAGATTTTTATGAATAAAACTCAGTTAAAGAACAAAATTGTTGAATCTTTGAAAGGACAAAAGGAAATAGAAAAGATAATCATATTCGGCTCTTTTAATAAAAGTGAGGCGCCAAATGATTTAGATGTTGCTGTAGTTCAAAATAGTTCTGAAAACTATCTAACGCTTGCATTAAAGTACAGAAAGTTAGTCCGCAGCGTTTCAAGGGAAATAGCGATCGATATTTTCCCGGTACTAAATAAAACTGAAAATGACTTTTTCAAAAAGGAAGTTGAATCTGGGGAAGTAATCTATGCAAGAGGAAACTAACAGATGGTTTGTATACTCTGAAGAAAATTTAAAAGCTGCAAAAATTCTTTTGGAGAGTGAGCTTTACAATACTTGTTTGCACAACATACAACAAGCAATTGAAAAAATATTAAAGCCACTGTTTATCGAGTAAGCGATTCCATTTAAGAAAACACATAATATTTTAGAATTAAAAACCCTACTTGAAAATAATGGTATAAAAATCGACATGACTGAAGATGAATGTGATTTTGTAGATAGTATTTATTTGCCCACCAAATACCCCATCAGTAGCGCACTACCTCTGTTTTATCCAGATAGAGAAATTTGCAATAACTCAATGTTGATAGCAGAAAAAGTAATAACCAGCGTTAAAAGATTATTAATGTAAACTTATGTAACCGGTATCAAAATTTTAGTGTAGTTAAATTTTACGGTCGTCTTGTTTTATACTGATATGATTTCTCTCTTACGTAAAATCCAATTTCCCTTTTCGGTTTTTCTTCAGGTGCTAATAATTGATTTATAGCTTCAAAGATTTCTGTAATACTTTCATCATGTGCTTCAATTTTCAACTCCAATTCTCTCAGCTTTTGTGCAAGTTCTTTATGTGTAAAAATAATTTCCCGAAGTTTAATAAATGCCCTCATAATCTGAATATTCACTTGCACCGCTCTTTCACTCCTGAGAACAGAAGAGAGCATGGCTACACCTTGTTCAGTAAAAGCGTAAGGCAACCTCCTTGTTCCACCCCAACTTGAAATCACAATTTGTGATTTCAAATCGGAATACTCTTGCTTTGTTAGTTGGAACATAAAATCAGGAGGGGAAACGACTAATATTTCTTTTAACAGCTTGAATTAGTATTCTTGCTTCCACATCATATAATTCAGAAAGATGCGAACTCAACATTACTTTCTGTCCACGGAGAATAAAGATTTTCTTCTCAATTATTTCTAATGAAGAATATTCTTTTTTACCCATATCATATAATTTATATTTTGTTAAACTTTGCTTAAATATTCAATCATCAATCTTACACCATAACCGGTATCAAAATTCTTAGTGTAGTTATTAAATTCATGTTTTATAGTTGGACCGGCAACATCGAGATGAGCCCAGGGAATGTTTTCATCAACAAAGTGTTCTAAAAATTTTCCGGCTGTAATTGCACCGCCCCATCTCGGTCCCAGATTCGAAACATCGGCTATTTCACTTTTGATCATCGTTTTATAATCATTCCAGAACGGCATACGCCACATACGTTCAAAAGTTTTATTACCAGCAAAAATTAATTTTTCAGCAAGCTCATCGTTGTTTGTAAATAATCCGGAAATAATTACGCCGAGTGCAACTGCAATAGCACCGGTTAATGTTGCAAAGTCAATTATCTCATCCGGCTTTTGCTGCGAAGCAAAATGAAGGGCATCGGCAAGAATTATTCTTCC
>DYJK01000178.1 GCA_020723165.1 Melioribacter roseus
CAACAAAATTTTTGGGGTTATCAACACAGTATGAATAGTTGATCAAACTCTGGTTTATATTTTGTGCAAAATAATTTGCGTACAAATCTCGTTTTACCCGCGGATCGAATCCAATAAATGAATAATGTGTAAAAAATAATGGACCGCCGTAACCGTTGCCAACGTAAAGATCATAACCATACTTAGGATTACCAGTGTATTTAATTCCGCCATCAGTCGCCCAGCCGTTTCTGTAAAATTGTGTTTGAATAGGATGTGTTGGTGATGCGACAGCAAGTAAATACGGCATTAATGTTTCGTTCCATCCGTGGAAAATAAATGTATCGCTGAAATTAAATCCCATGGTTGGCGACCAATTCCAGTAAAGTCCGGTTGAATTGTTACGGTAAAAATTCCAATCAACATTTTCCCAGAGTTGTGTAATCAAACTCCTGATCTGCTCTTCGATAGAATTCGATCCGGTAAAATATTGCCTGGCACATAACAAACCTTGAATCATAAATCCGGTTTCTACAATATCTCCTCCATCCTGAATTCCAAAGTTTACAACATGCCCGGTTGTACCGTTAAACCAGTGCGGAAATGCACCGTGAAATTTATCAAGTTTGTTGGCAAGGAAATCAACAATCTTTAATATTCTTTCGGCACCTTGTTCACGGGTAACAAATCCGCGTTCGATACCCACAAGAATACCCATCACCCCAAAACCTCCGCCGCCAATTGTATTTGTTTTATCTTCTTCGTCTGGATGCCAGCGTTCACGCGCAACACCCGAAGTCGGATCGCCCCAATCCCAAAAATACCGGAACACTGCACGCTGCACCATATCCATAAATTCATCATCGGTCATTTCGTGTGTTGTTATTTCTACTTCATCACTCATCGAAGAATAGTTACTGGAATTATCAACTGCTTGAATTTTATATTTTTCGCTAACACCCGTATAACCAAACCATATCATTCTAAATGTTTCGCCCGGAAATATTCTATCCAAATAGACATATGATGAGCCATTCCATTTATATAAAATATAGCTATTAAAATCAGGTTCTGTGTTTGCGTCCCAATAAAGATCGCCATGCAGTTCATAAGAATAAGCCCTGAAGTTGCCGGGCGTTGCCGGTGGAGTTGTGTCTTGTGCAATCGTATATACTCTTGATATAAACAGAATCAAGAAGCAATAAATTATTCTTTTCATTTTTATCTCTCCTTTATCACATAATCATAATGATTTGCAGCGGTCGATCTGTGATATAAATTCCTCTATTTGGTGCCACCCAATCTTTTCTTTTTAATTATTCTACATGAAAACGGATTTAGCGTAAAATGTTTTTTATCTATTGTAATGGTTTTCTTTACGTTATGATAATTTAGCAAAAATAAGTAGGAATATTTTTTACCATTACGTAAAACAAATTGTATATCCGGATCGGAAACTTTAGCATCTTTTTTAATTTTATCTAAAGATACAATTTTTTCAAATAGGTGTAAGTGTTCATCGCTTGTATATCCGAAAACAAAACCAAGTGCAGTAATTTTTCCGCTTCCAGCTCTCTTAGTTATGCCGCATACTTCACCGGTTTCCGTTTTGGAAACAATTGTTTCGTTATTATCTGTACTAAAAAATTGCTTATCCATAAAAACTGTAAAAACATCTTCTATACCAAACGCATTAACTTTGTTCGGACTAACTGATTTCGAAAATTTAATATCAAGCTCATCCTTTAATATTGTGCATGGATTAAGATACAGATCAAGGGTTGGAATAACCGGGTAAATAACTAGATGTCCTCCCCCTTTAATGTACGATACAAGTAATTTTTGTGTATTGCTGTCCATAAATTCGGTTGTAACAACCCAGATTTGTTTATGCTTCAACAAATTTTCGACAGAACTATTTTCAAGATCGCAAATATCATAATTGAAATTAAGAGCCTGAAGACCGCGCAATAAACCATTAAAGAAAATTTCTTCGCGGATAAATCTTGGGTCTAGTGAAAGTCCAAGTTTTTCAACATCAAGTCGTTTCTCTCTAAGAAGTTGAGAAGTTGTAAGTTCCGTGTAAAAATATGGCTTGTAAAATCCGGCACAGATTTCTGCGTTTGACTCACTGAATAAAAGTTCATCTTTTTCTTTTTTAATGAAACTGTTTACCCTTTTGATTGCATCATATAAAGAAGAACTTTCTGCTTTAGCATTTAGCGGGGTTTGATAATAAAAAGTTTTTCCGTAAAAACCTTTTCCTTTAGGATTTATTCCTTGGGAGAACATATAGTAGTTAAAACTTTTCAATCCGTGAGCTAACGAAGCATAATAAAATGTTTCAAGGTCATTGGCATCGCTTTTTACATGGTGCTCGCGCGTACCGGCTTGAAATTCTGCAGCCCAAACCGGTCCGTACGGCTGCATTGCACCAAGTATTTTATTACAAGCCAAATCCGAATGAGCATTTCTAAATGAAACAAATTCCGGGATGTGATCTAATCCAAAAACAATATCCGAACGTGTTCTCATAATTTCTTCGTATGTACTGATTAACATCGGCAGTTCGGCGGCATTACCATAAATCCAACCGGGTATGTTATGGGTAAGTTGAATATCAATCCCGAAGCTTCTTATTTTTTTAATTAGTGTATCAAGGTACAAGGCAAAGTAGTGACGGTAGAAAAGATGAAAATCAAAATACGCGCAGTAATCTTGTTTGTTATTAATTTTTCCAACCGGTGCATTTACTTTTTCAAACGAAGAGTAGTTTGTTCCGTAAATTTTATTTAGGGTTTCAATTGATCCGTATTTATCACTCAAAAATTCTTTGTACAGCTTGATAACCGAGTCGTTGTAATCAATCTTTCCTGAAAGCCATTGAAAAACTCCGACCTCATTACAAACTTGCATCATTATTATTGGACCGCTGTTTTTTTCCTGGTAATGCGAAATGATCGACATAACCTTATCGTACCAAAGGAAAGCGTAACGAAGAAATTCATCGGACATGTACGACATTAGATCGGGCGATATCACATTTCCTTTTTCATCCAATGCATGCATCTCTTTAATATTTTTTTGTATCAGCCAACCAGGTAAACCTTGCGATTCATACTCGGCAAGAATATAGGGACCGGGTTTTACAACTAAATCCAATCCAACTTTTTTACAAAGTTTTATATACTTAATTAAATTTCTTGCCGGATCAGTTTCGCCTATAAAATCAAATTTACCTTCTTCATATTCATGCCAATCCCATGGAATATAGGTAGAGGTTGTGTTAGCACCGGATTGTTTTAATAAGCGTAAATGTTTTTCCCACTTACGAGGATCCAATCTAAAGTAATGTATTTCCCCGGAGATTACGAAATGCGGTTCTCCGTTTTTAATAAAGTTTCCATTTTTAGCAATAAAGGTCAATCCGTTTACTCCTGATAATTTTTATCAATGTTTAATCCGCCGGAGGCGGACAAGGGTTGAATTCCCCACCTCTTAAGTCAAATAAAATAAAATTTATATTTAAATACCTCGCTGCTTGCGGCGAGGAGATTCATTTTACAAATCAGTACCGTAAGCATTTAATAGCATTTACATTATTTCAATAATAAACCAAAACTGTTGCCGGAAAAGTTTTAACATAAATTTTATCATTTACAAATTCATTCGATTCGATACCGTTTATAATTACTTTTGCCGGTAATTTTTTTGAATTAAAATTCTTTATTACAATTCCTCCTTTAGGTAATTCAATTTCACCAAATAGATTGATCACATACATATTTTCATTTTTACCTATAGCATAGGAAAGTTCGCCGTAGTACGTCGGTAAATTTTCTATTTTAATCGTCTCGGGTGAATCGATCCAATCCTGGTATAAACCGGCACCAACAACAATTGATGAGTCATATTCATTTTCATAAACGAACATCATTCGCATCGAATTTACAAAATCTGAGCCGACCCATGTATGAGGCATATCGCCAATGAAGCGTGGTAATCGTTTATCTTTCCACACGACTTCTGCCCAATGATTCCAACCTTGCGGTCTCTGATCTTTCAAAAAATATTCCATCATGTAATGTGCCCTGTCAATCTGATCCATCAGAACGAATGAACCGATCGTGCGCACTTCGTAAGGCGTGTATGCATCCCATTCTTTCTTTGCTTCGGCACGTTCCTGGGAAAATTCAAAATAACGGTCAAATGTATTTTTCAATTTCTGCTGAGGAAGATTATTCAATTCACCGCATGGATAAAGAGCAATAGTTGTTGATGTTGCATCAAAATCACCAAGTTCAACACAACCCGGGATGTAGTCAATTTTTTGGGTTCGTGTTGCCAATTCAATCGAGTTGTAAAGATTCTTTTTAAACTCATCTCGTACGACTGCCATTCTGTTCGCTTCTTCATCGTCACCAAGTATAGTTGCAATCTTCACGGCATCCTTCAATCCTTTCATTCCCCAAAAACTATCCCAATAAGAATGCATCGGTTTTGCTGAATAACCTTCATGCGAAATTGATTCGGGTAATATTCCATAATAGGCAAGAACGCTATCGCCGCTGTTCTTGTAATAATCAGTCGAGCGTTGCGCAATTAATTGTTCAAGGTAATTGAAAGCACGTCTTACATTTTCAAATTTCGAACGAAGGAATGTTGTGTCTTTAGTATAATCAAAATATGTTTTAATCAGATAAATAAACTCGCCATGGCTGTCGTTTTCCGGAACGGGATCGGGACCACGGCGATCAACAACACATGGCACTTTCCCGTTTTCAAATTGATTTGCAGAGTACCATTCAATGAAATCATGTATCTCATTAACAATTCCATTTTTTAACAGCGCGGAAGAAGTTAAGGCACCGTCACGAATCCATGATCTTTCGTAAGAGCGTGAACCGGGCTGTATCCCGGCTTTATCACGATTAATTAAAATGTACGCAAGATTGGATTTTATTGTGTTAACTATTTTTTCAGCCGATGTGGGTAAATGAAATTTTATGTGTGATACCTTTTCATCCCAGAATTTTATCACATTGTTCAGCTTATCAGTTACATATTTAGAATTTCCAGTTCTAATTTTCTTAGAATGATCTTTATAGAAAGGTACGGCTACATAAAATGTCTTCTCTTCTTGTGGTTTCAATGAAAAAGTAAATTTCATTGCGCCAGAAGCATAACCAAAATTATCCTTTATATTTTTAGCTACGGGTAATTGATTCTGTGATAAGTATGATACTATGTTCCCTTCATCAAATGTTGATGCACCAAAACCATCCACTTTGTTTATAGGAATAATAACTTTCTCATCATTGACTTTTATTTGGGATGACTCGAACTTGATCGATTTAATCTTAGCAGCACCACCGGTTATATTCAATTCCTGGTAATACGGATTTACCTGGAATGGCCTTATAGCCAAAAATAAATTTCCACTTTTCTTTTCCTTAGTAACATTTTTAATTGTGTAGGATAAAAAGAGAACCGAAGATTTATTTGCTTCTCCGCTTGCAAAAGCTTTTGTTGTTAATTGAATATCATCGAGCCACTTAACTTGAGGAATCGGCAGATAATTATTTTCGAGCGACTGAATTAACTGGACATCATTCCAGGTTTTTAATTTTCCATCATAATATAGAAAGGGTTCAAGTGAAAAATTTAGTTTATCAACTTCAACCATTCCATCTTCGTTCATCATGGCTTCTTTTATATCATTATTAACACCAATAACAGTCCAATATGATTTTTCGGAATTCAAATAACGTGGATAATAACCGCGAGGATATTCGCTTGCTACATTGATAAAAAAACGGTTTATATCGGCCGACCAATCTACTTTTTTAAGTTCGATCTCTTTGATTCCATAACCATTCTTATTAGAACTTTTCACTAATTCTAATTTTATAAATGCCGATTCATATTCATTCAACCGGATATAATTTTGATTTCCGTTACCATTGTTTACAGAATAAACTTTTTCCCAATCCTTTTTATTATTAGAAGTATAAATGTTAAATTTTTTTGCGAAATCTTTTTCATCCCATCTTATCACTAATCCTCCATATTCACGTGAACCCTGGAAATCAAAAAT
>DYJK01000018.1:0-2989 GCA_020723165.1 Melioribacter roseus
TTTCACTAGATCGACTAGATCCCAACCAATCTTGCAAAGCTTATTTATATAAGATAGCACGCAACCTTGCCGTAAATTATTATAATAGGAAACCTCCGGTAATACATTTTGAAGATGATGAGAATTTACTTTTGCTTTATTCTAAAAATTCTAATATCGAAGTCGATGCAATTTTTTTTATGGATGATTATCAAAAGGCAATTGATTCACTACCTGAAAGATGCAAAGCAACCTTTTTGCTTAGCCGTTTTTCAGGGTTTAATTATTCTGAAATAGCTGAAATACTTGAAGTCTCAATTCAAACAGTTAAAAACCAAATGAACAAAGCATTAGCTGTTCTCCGCAAAAGGTTAAGAAAACATCTCGATTAATTTATTTTCTTGTATAAATTGTCTTTTGAAGCCTTGGTATTAAGAGGGGGGAGTAATATAGGTGGATCTTTAAGTGGAATAAAATTCTTCCTATGAAAAAAAACATACTATACCTATTGCTTTTATGTCATGTAATTATCTTTTTTAAGACAACTATTGCTCAGACGAATAGTCGAGAATCAAGTAAGAAAATCCCGAACAAAGGACTAATTACAGGTACTGTTATTGATAGCGCAAGCTTCCTACCAATAAAGTATGCATGTTTTCAACTCTTTTGGAAAGATGATACTTCTCATGTTCTCATTGCTGAAACAAAGGCCGACGGTAAATTTATTCTGAAAGATATCCCTTTAGGTTCTTATTCGGCACATATAACGGCTCTTAGCTATAAAAAGCGTAAAAGAGATTTCATTGTACTAACAGAAAAAGTTAAAGTTATTGACCTTGATACTATAAGACTTGCAGCCAGAAGTATTTATATAAACGAGGTAGTGGTTTCGGCAAAAAGCGAAGGGGTCTTTAATGACAATGAAAAAATAATTGTAAGAGTTAATAGAGACCTAGGAAATAATGGAATTGAAATTTTAGAAAATATTCCTTTGGTAAATGTAGATATTGATGGAAATGTAAATTTAGCGGGAAAGGAGAACACAAAGATATATATAGACGGTATACCTTTAGATATGGCGGGCTTTCAAAAGCCGGAGGAATTAAGACATCTTTCAGTTACCGACATTGAGAAAGTTGAGATTATCACTAGCCACTCCATCGAATATATAGATGCCGGTAACACCGGAATAATAAATATTGTTACCAGGAGGAAACTTGATAATATGTTTACAGGCAATGTTGCTGCGGGTGTAAACACAAGAAACAGTTTTAACGTTGATGCTAATCTTTCATATTTCTATAAGACACTAATAGTGCGTGGGTCACATAGTTTCAATAACTCAGAATCAAGAGCTAGCAGAAATATTTTTAAGTCGATTAAACTAAATGATTCCATCGGTTATTTGGAACAAACCAGTGATAATCAAAATGATTTTACTAACAATTCCAGCAGAATAAGTGTCGTTCATAATCCAGATACAGATAACTCTTTCACCGCCGGTATTGTATATAATAATAAAGCCACAAAAAACTTACTAAATCTTTTGACTAATCAAAGTAATATCAGTGAAAGCTTTGGAACTACAGACAAAAACATTAAACAAAATTTCCTGATGTTACTTGCAAATTATCGAAAAACATTTTCCAAGAAAAATGAGTATTTAAATCTTAGATTAAATTATAATCACAATAAAATGAGCACAGCATCGAACAGAAGTTATGATTATTTATCATCAGTCGATCCTATTCTCGAGAACGATTTTTCCAATAATTTAAACAATACCTTGAATTGGAGTACCAGGTACGCAACTCCGTTAAGAGACAATATAACTGTGGCTATGGGTTACAGTGGGAGTTTAACGGAATTAGATATGAGAAACGATTTCTATTATTATGACCAAGTATTAGGGGAGTATGTTAATGACGCCTCCGGTAATAATCATTATAAAAATGGCAATGTGAAACATAGCCTTTCTGGATATGTAAACAGCGAAATAATTAATATAGACTTAATGGCTGGAATTAATTATGAATTCTTTATAACAAAATTTGACGAATATTTATTGGGACATTCCTTTCAAAAGAAATATTCTAATCTTTTTCCAGAAATATCGATGAGAATGCCGATTGATAAAAAGCAAAGTATAAACTTAAGATGGGATTTGAATTACACTTACCCAATGAATCGCCAAATCAACCCTTATACCGACTACTCGGATTCAACTAATATAACCGTTGGAAATCCTAACTTAGAACCTTCGCTTAACAATAGATTTACTGCCGATTATATATTAATTATAGAGAATACAATGATCAACGCCGGTTGCCATTATATAATACATAATAAAGGTATTGAAGAAATTACTGAACAAAATAATTTAACTACAGCTATAACAACATATAAAAACATATATAACGCAAAAAGCTTCGGATTTTTATTATCCGCTAATACTAAACTATTTGATTTTTTGACTATTGGTCCTTGGCTAAGATGGTCGTATAGGAAATATACCGGCGGAACCATTAAAAGTGGCGGTTCTTCATGGTCGCTGTATTTAAATATGTATACCTCTTTCAAAGATTTTCGATTTCAAATTAATTCGTACTACAGCACACCTGTATATTCTGCACAAACAAAAACAGTTGCAAATTATTACGTTGATGTAGCAATGAGAGTATTGTTGTTTGATAGATCACTTTCTCTTACTATAAAAGCTAAAGATATATTTAATATGCTCAGCAAGAACACAACAAGCTTGGGATATGGTTTTTCCTCTGTCAATGGTATTAAAGAAAAAACCCAAATCTTTTTCCTTGATATTTCTTATTATTTTAACATTAAAGCTAAAGAAGATATTGAGGAAAGAAAAGATACCGAAGAATATAGCGACGATTTTTAATATTTTGTTAAGTAGAACAAGATAAATTATGTAAGCTCCGTATTGATTTTTGTGAAATTGTTGTAAGTTAAAATTTAATCTTACTACACGCTTTGTCCCATAGTTTTT
>DYJK01000018.1:2999-22535 GCA_020723165.1 Melioribacter roseus
TACACCATTACAAATCTTCTCCCTTGGAGAGTATATATTACTATATATATACATTTTATCTCGGATACAAATCTTAACTCAGTAATGATAACAAAACCCAACCTGAAATCTTGCTTAACAAAAATATGCAAAAAAATCGTTTTTTTTACTCTCGAATAAGCTTTAATACTCATCAATCCCTAAGTCGTTTTTTTATAAACTATTCTATATTTATTAAAATAAAGGTTTAAGCCGAAACTATCACTTGGTATACTATATATAGTACTTTTCTTGATAGGATGTGTATTACTTATAACAAGAATCTATTATTATGCTAAAACTACCCAAAAATATCGATTATCATTTTTTAATAAGATTCCTGAAAGACGAAGTTAGTCAAGAAGAAAGGGAATTTGTTGAATCCTGGCTTTCTGAATCAGAGAAGAACCGTGAAATATTTAGTGAAATTGCATTGCTGTGGGATAAAATTGGACACCAGCAGCTTCCACCAACGCCCGATCCCTATTTGCAATGGGAAAAAATTTCCAAAAGATTTCATTCTTTAGAAAATGCAGCGGAAGAAGTAATACCAACAAGTACAGTAAATAATCTTACCCAACTAAAGATTTTTCGTTTAGAAAAATACTATTCCATTGCGAGGAAAAGAGCATTAGCAAGCACCATAGTACGATTTGCTGCTATGTTTCTATTCGCCGTAATGTCCTGGGTGTTATTATACGGGATTAAACCTTACACAGAAGAATTAATGACTGAAAATGTAGAACAGAACAAGATGTATGAAGCGGTAGCACGTAAAGGTGAAAAAATTACTTTAACACTCGGTGATGGTTCAAAAGTCTACATCAATTCCGATAGTAAATTAGTCTATCCGAACATATTCAAACCTGATAGCAGAGAAGTTGAACTTGCCGGCGAAGCATACTTTTCGGTTACACATAATCCTGATAAACCATTTAAAGTTAGAAGCGGTAATACTGTGACTGTTGTTCGTGGTACCGAATTCAACATAAGGAATAGAGAAAATGGTGTAAGCGTTGTTGTAGCAAAAGGTCTTGTAGATACGTACAGTCCCTTGAAGAACAAAAAATATAGTTTAAGAAGGGGCGATATGGTTAAGTATAATGACGTAACCGGTTTATCGAAACCTCAAAAAGTTGATCTTAGTAAATACCTTGCATGGCGGGAAGATAAACTTGCATTCGATCATACTGCTTTAACTGAAGTATCGGATGAAATCGAGCGCTGTTTCAATGTAGATGTTGAATTTGGAGATGAATCATTAAAAACAAAAACAATCACGGGTATCTTTCAATCCGATTCACTCGATCGTATGCTCTCTATCATCAGTCTTACACTAGACGTAAAAATATATCACTCAGGCAAAAAAGTAAAAATCACCAAGAACAAGTAAACTTATAGATTAGATCGTAGGGTTGGACATGAAGCTTAATAAAATAATAATGGTCATAGCGCTCTTTTTATACTCCTTTACCGCTAGTGCTGCTTATATGCAAAACGAAGTTGAAGATTATAAGGAAGGACTGCACGAGGATGCCGGTGAAATAGTGGATGAAGGGCTTATAGTTGAAAATCAATTTATAACAACTCAGACAAAAGTTAATGTTAAAACTTCGTTGAACGCATTAATATCGCTGCAATATTTTAACTCTAATTTAAAAGATGTTATTAAAGAAATTTGCAAAAACACTAAGATAAACTTTGTGTATGATGACGATCTTTTGGACATAGACGGCATCAACATAAATGTTGAAGATAGACCGCTCTACGAAATTCTTGATGAATTATTAACTCCACATAATATTAGTTATTACGAATTCGAATACGCAAGGGTTGCGCTCGCCAAACAAATAAGGATAGATGAAAATACCGGAGGCATTACCGGGACAGTCAAAGATAATGATAGCGGAGAAAAACTTGTCGGTGCAAATATCATAATTGCCGAATTAGGGATCGGCTGTTCTTCCGATCTTGATGGACGTTTTCGAATAAGAAATATCAAACCCGGTGAATACACTATAGAAATATCATATGTCGGTTACGAAAAGACAGTTAGAAAAGTAAAGATAGTAGCCGGACAAATGATTGAAATGAATTTTGTGTTGAAATCTACTTCATTTTTAATCGGGGGTATCGAAGTAGTTGGTGCATCCGGTTTGCTGCCCCAAGAAGTTCAAACAAAAACAACAATTACAAGTGGTGAAATTGAACACTATCAAGCATCGAGTCTTAAAGATGTTTTAGATCTTGTTCCGGGTGTTCAAAAAACCGATAACCCCGGTTTAGGGAAACCAACACAGATTGCACTTCGCGGTAGTGAGGCCAATGATCTGAGTTCATTTGGTACCTTGGTGGTTGTAGATGGCACACCGGTTTCCAACAATGCCAATTTACAGTTTGAAAGGTATTTTAGCGCTTATGGAGGAACGTCCATTGGAAAAGGAATTGATCTCAGAACCATTCCGGCTGATAACATTGAGAATATCGAAATTGTAACCGGACTTCCTTCAGTGAGGTATGGTGATGTTACTTCCGGAATTATAAACGTACAGACGAAACTTGGAACAACACCCAACAGATTGAAAATTAAGAACAATCCTGACTTGAAAGAAGGAAATCTTGGCGGTGGGATTTCTATGGGTGAAGGAGTATTGAATTATAACTTTAACGTTGCCCGTAGTGAAAGAGACGTAAGAGTTGATGGTGATGAGTACACACGTTTAACCGGGCAATTGATCTATTCTTCTAACTTGTTTGGCAACAAGTTAAGTATGAATAACAAAGTAATGATACAGAAAATTTTAGATGAAGTTGAACCGAAAGGTGATGATTTACGGCAGATAAAAAATTATAACCGTGGTTATACAATATCTCTTTCAACATGGGGAAAATACAAACCTACCGATGATGTCTCTTCAATTGACTATAACATGTATGTAACTATGCGCCGCGAAAATTCTATGAGGTCCAAACTTGTTACCGATTATGTAATTCTAACAAGCGGTGACACATTAGCCAGTTATATAGGTAAAGTTGAAACGAAAGGAATTGAATGGACACTCGGCGGACGGCTTGAATGGAATAAAGTATTTTTTACCGGGGATGTAGCCCATAAATTTTTAATTGGTATCGATCCGCAGTATAATGCAAACACCGGGGAAGGGAGACTGCTGGATACAGTACTTAATTATTACGGTTCCGGTTCCGGTGTACGCCCATATAGTTACGATGCTATACCCGGACAGTTCCTGATGAATTTTTATGTAGAAGATAAAATTACATCACACTTTATTTTTGACTATAGTCTTGTTGTTGGTTTCCGGTATGAAATGTACAGACCGTACAAATTTAATCTATCCGGTTTGTGGGGAGATGGTGATTTAGTCGAATCTCATCAAGGAACCTTTTTTAACCCAAGATTAAATTTGATGATTTATCTGTCCAAAGAAAACCAGATACGTTTGAGTGCCGGTACGTCTTCAAAATCACCGCCAATGAGTACAATTTATCCTCCTGAGGATGTGATGCCCTGGCGTAATCCCGACGATAGTACGAATTATTATTTTAGGTACAATAGAAACTCGCCTGAATTAAAAGGTTATAAAGAAACCCTATTTGAACTGGCATACGATCACAAATTTTTTGATCAAATAGGAACGAGTTTTTCCGGTTACTACAAAATCCGGAACAATGAACCCAAGTCAAAGACAATCCCCGTTTTCGTAGCTTCACAAGCCGGCAATACCTACAAAGTGTATTACATCGATTCTTATTCTATGCCGGTAAATATCGGGAAGAGTGAAACCAAGGGATTAGAATTTTCTTTGAGAACTTCCAAAATAAAAGAATTGAATATGGACTTCCAGGTGTCCGGCTCGTTCAACTACATTAAATATTTTGGGAGAGGATATTCATATTCAAGTGCGCCGGATGAAAGTGTTGGGCAATACCCGAATGTTTCAATTCCGAATGTTCCGATCGATACCTTGATTGGCTGGTTCTATCCAAAAGGTGGTGAATGGGAAGAATATTTTCAAATGAATTATTTAGTGAGATATACACACCCGACCCTGGGGTTATGGATTACACTCCGAGCTGAACAAGTAGTTTTCGAGAGATTTCAGAATCTCGATCATGCGCCTAAAGATATTTCTTTGCTTAACGAAACACAGTTAGCCGAATATTATTTCGATAGAAGAATAAAACTTAAACCTAATAAATGGCTTTTTAATTTCAGTATGAGTAAGTCGTTATTCAAGGGTGCTGAAGTTTCAATCTATGTAAATAATTTTTTAGATGACCAGGCTGTTTATAGGTATTATATTGCTCTTGATGATGAAACTGAAAAAGAAAGAAATCCCGATTTATTCTACGGTATCGAGTTCAGTATGGAATTCGGCAGTTTATTTGGTAAATAAAAAAATGAAAGTAATAGTTGCAACAATATTATCAGTAATTATTCTTGGATTGATTTCTTGCGTGGAAAATCCACCGGTATATCAAGATGGGAATACAAAATTAGTTTTAACCGTAATTGGGGATACATCGGTCGTTAGCAATGACACGGCTCGTGTACCGCTGCGTAATGCTAAGGTGATTTTGTATTCTGAATACGGCTATATTATAAAATATACTGATGAACTTGGCAAATTAATTTTAGAAGGAATACCCTCGTCAACGTACACAATCACCGCAAGATTAAATCATCCGGCTTACCCAAACATATTACTATCGGGGAATCTTCCCGGCATAGAAATCATATCTGGCAAAACAGTAACCGATACAATTGTGGCAAATCAAATATCCAGTACCGGGATAGCAATAAACGAATTATACATTGGTGGTCCGGCGAATAATATTTTCTTTTATGGCGATCAATATATAGAATTATATAACAGCAGCGAAGAAGTTAAATACCTGGATGGAATGATTGTTATACGTGTTTCCGGGAATAATGACTATAGTGGTCCGGGTGCTGATGAAGGAAATGATAACGATATTGACGGTGTGACTTATATATTTAATTTTCCGGGTGAACCGGGTGAAAAGAATTACCCGTTTAATCCAAAAACATTTTTAGTCCTCGCTAAAACCGCAATTAATCATAAGAATAATGTTTCTACAAGCGTCGACTTATCCAACGCCGATTGGGAATTTTACAACCAATACTCAGCATCGGATTTTGATAATCCGTCAGTTCCAAATCTGATAAATATGAGATCGGATCGGACTGTTGATTTCGGGGTTAACGTCAGTGCAGACGTTATTGTTATCTCATCCGGGAGAGACAGCGATTGGGAAGATGGGATTGATATTGAAACAATATTAGATGGTGTTGAATACCAGAGTAGTTTAACGACTAAAAAGACTCTTGATGCAAGGGTAGATAAAAGTTTTACATTAAGTCCGCCAAAATATGGCGGTAAATCGATGCAAAGAATTGATACCGGGGTTGATACAAATGATTCTTCTTCCGATTGGGGGATAATCGATGCTCCTACTCCCGGGTGGCAATAATATTTGTAAAAAAAAATGAAATCACTTTTTTGAAATAGGTTTGATATGAAATTGTTGAGACTTTCTTTCCCATTAATAATTTTGCTCATAATGTCGTGTAACGAAGACCCTCCGGTATATCAAGAAGGGAATGCTAAACTCGTTTTAACAGTAATGGGCGATACATCTGTTGTCAGCGATGATACAACTTGTGTACCGTTAAGTAACGCTAAAGTTATTTTGTTTTCTGAGTACGGGTATATGATAAAATATACAGATGAAACCGGTAAATTGATTTTAGAGGGAATCCCATCATCAACATACACAATAACTGCAAGGTTGAATCATCCAAAATATTCCAACATACTATTAGCCGGGAATCTGTCGGATATAGAGATAATATCCGGCAAAGTAGTTAATGATACAATTATAGCAAGCCAGATTTCAAATACCGGGATAGCAATAAATGAATTATATGTAGGCGGCCCACTCAACAATATTTTTTTCTTCTATGATCAATTTATTGAGTTATATAATTCCAGCGACGAAGTTAAGTACCTTGATGGTATGATCGTTACTCGTGTTCCCGGTGTTTCCGCTCAGAATATTAAAGCCGGCGAAGATTTTGGAAATGATGGCGACATTGATGGTGTCGGTTATATATTCAAATTCCCCGGGGAACCCGGAGAAAAAAATTATCCTTTTCATCCCAAAACATTTTTGGTGCTGGCACAAACAGCAATAAATCATCAAAACAACGTTGCATCAAGTATCGATTTATCGGGTGCAGATTGGGAGTTTTACAACCAATATTCAACATCGGATTTTGATAATTCAAGTGTACCTAACCTGATAAATATGAGATCGGATAAAACTGTTGATTTCTTAATTGGTCTTACCCAGGATGTAATTGTTTTAGCTTCCGGTGAAGACAGCAATTGGGAGGATGGAATCGATATCGATACAATTCTTGATGGAGTTGAATATCAAGGAGGTTCTACGTTAGAAAAAACTCTTGATTCAAGGGTTGACAAAAGTTATACACTATGCCCGGCTAAATACGGCGGCAAATCGATGCAAAGAAGAGAACCGGGTGTAGATACAAACGACGGTATTTCTGATTGGGAAATTATTCCGGCACCTACACCGGGCAGACAATAAACTTTGGAGGAAGATGTGACTAATGTGGTAGAGGTAAAAAATTTAACTCATTATTACGGAAGCAAATTGGTTTTCGAGAATTTGAATTTTAATATAAAAGAAGGTTCAATATTCGGATTACTCGGGAAAAATGGTACCGGTAAAACAACAACGATTAATATTCTGAACGGCTTTTTAAAACCGACTTCCGGCAAATGTTTAATGTTTGATGAAGATTCTTACGCTCTTACACCGGCTACTAAATCAAGAGTCGGCTTTTTAATTGAAGGACATGTTCAATATAGTTTCATGAGTATCAGGCAGATCGAAAAATTCTATTCGGCTTTTTATCCTAAATGGAAAAAAGAACCGTACTATGAGTTGATGTCAAAATTAGCAGTAACAGAAAATCAAAAAATTTCCAAAATGTCTTGCGGACAAAGATCACAAGTAGCGTTAGGACTAATATTAGCACAAGATGCAGATTTACTGATACTCGATGATTATTCAATGGGTCTTGATGCCGGTTATAGGAGATTATTCCTGGATTATTTGATTGAGTACGCAAAAGCTGAAACAAAAACAATTTTCATCACATCACACATTATCCAGGATCTTGAAAACTTTCTTGATGAGTGCGTAATTCTTGATTATAAATCGGTACTGCTGCATGCACCTTTGAAATCATTTCTAGATGATTTTAAGCAATTCAAGTTCGAAGTTGATAACCATAACCTTAAACTGGAAAAGGATTACGTGGTTAAAAATTTTGAGTTAGTGAAAAATAAAGCAACGCTGTATACCTTTGAAAAGAAATCAGTAATAGAGCACTATCTGAATAATAATGGGATTAACTTCACTAAACTTTCCGAAGTACCAATGACGCTTGAAGAAGCATTTATTGGCATCACCGGGAAATACTAAGGGAGCTTCAATATGTTAAAAGCTGTTGTCTTTAAAGAGTGGTTGAAAATCAGGTGGGTTTTTATTGGAATGCTTTTAATAAACTTTTTGGTAATAATTAATACATATTTCAATGTATCTAATGTATTAAAAGTTTATAGCGCAAACGTCTACTTGGTAAAATTGATTACTTATGAAATTCTATTTTTTGATGATCTAATGTATATACCATTGCTGACCGGAATTCTAATAAGTGTCTTCCAATTTTTCCCCGAGATTAATCAAAAGAGATTGAAACTTACATTCCATCTCCCGGTCCAGGAAAGCAAAATGTTATTTCAAATGACCAGCATAGGTTTTATTTCATTACTGTTGATTTTTTTATTCGACACATTTTTACTCTCACTTGTAAGCTTAAATTTTTTCCCGGATGAAGTATTTAAAAGTATGATTATTACTCTACTGCCTTGGTTCTTTACCGGTTTTTGCGGATACTTTTTAATAACCATGGTTTTTATTGAACCAAATTGGACTAAAAGAGTTGTAGTTACTTTAATAGGAATCGGTTTGATTTCTCTCTTCTATTCTGGATCGGGTTACGCCAAATTTGAACAATCATGGTGGATGTTTATGGCGATTAGTTCTCTGTTTGGTGTAATAATCTACGTATCTGCGTACAACTTCAAAAGGGGGATAAGTTGAAAAACATACTGATAACAAGAATAATTCTGGCGCTTGCTGTTATACTGATCGCTTCAATTTATCTCCCTGAAATTTTTTGGAAAATTACCAAGGAAGAAGGAAAATCGGTATCGATTTATTATAGTGTTGTGAAAGATGAATTTGCTTTTATTAAGTCGGATATACGCGGTGCAAAGTATACCGATCAAAAAGGGAACGATTTAACAAGGGAAGAGTTTGAAGAAATAGTTCCGCTATCAAATTATAGACAATTGTTAGCTTCCGGTAAAATGCCTGATTCAATTAAAGGAAAAGCAATTATCCCAAAAGAAGTAAAACTAAACAATTTCAGTCTCCGGATAAGACCTGAAATAATCAATTATAATTTGATTCAACTTTTCCCGTTAATGGAATCACAATCTGGAAGAATCAGTCTTGAGCTGCCGCCCGATCTATTTCGTATTACTGATAGAATGGAATTCATAACATCGCTTACTAACCAAATCGATGAAAAAAAGAGCCGAGCATTTACAGATGCTTTATTGAAGGAAGAATTTCAATTCCCGGCAAAAAGAATTTACGGTAACCCTTCCACAATGAAGCCGTTTGACGAAGGTTATTTTGTTATCGATAGTTCTAACAAAATATATCATATCAAAATGATCCAGGGAAAACCATTCTGTGTAAAGACCTCTATACCGCAAAATATCCAGGTCGCATATATACTTGTAAGTGAAAATGAACTGCGTGAATTTTATTCTCTCTTAATTACAAAAACAAGCGAGGTCTATTTTATTTCATATAATAATTACCAGCTCATAAAATTGCCCGTACAAGATTACAATTACCAGACAGACTTCCTGATGATCAGGGGCGATCTTTTCAACAGACAGATTACGTATTACAACGATAATGAAAAAGTAAAATCATTAGTAACCGATAGAGATTATAACATAGTAGATAGATACGAAGAAAATTTGAAAGGAAATGAAGTTTCGTATGCCTCATTACTGGCTCCGTATTTATTCCCGTTCGAACTTTCTGTTGATAAAAATACAACACCGATGATTAATTTCTATTTCTCATTTTACGATCTGCACTATTTGATTTTCTCTGTAGTCCTGACAATTGTAACAATTATCTATTTCAGGAAAAAGCATATCGATATATCACATGCAGTAATTTATTATGCAATGGTTTTTATCACCGGGCTATATGGATTTATAGCAATAATGTGTATTAGGGATTTTAATAACGACTCAAATATTTGAGGTAAAAAAGATGCGAAAAAGTTTTGCTGCTCTATTCATTCTATTATTTCTAGGTATCATTACCAATGCCCAGGTGAGCCGCACTAAAGCTATGGGCGGATTGTCATATTCTATCTTAGACCGTGATCAATCTTTATCTCTATATGATTTCGGAAAGAACCCGGCCTGGCTTTATATGGATGAAAAGGAAACATATCTTAGGATTGAACCGAGTGCCCAGAATTTATGGGGTGATTACCGCAGAAAATATGACTCAAAAAGTGTAAGCAATGTAAGTGTTTCTTTTACGGGAATAAAAACATTGGGTACGTTAGGTACGTTTTATGGAACGACAATTTATGATTATGAATTAAGAACGGATTATTACAGATCAGTACGAAAAGATCCTTACGCTGGTGAAGCATTTAACGTTGCAGATACTATGGCGGGCAATTTTAGATACAGCGGACCATATATAAATCTTATGTATAGCTGGGAATTACTGCCGGAGTTATATGTAGGAGGCGGAATTTTTTACCATATACACGATGGATTGAAGAGCACATATTCATATGCAAAAACTATTTATAGAAATACCGGCGGTAAGATTGGGATTGCTTATCGTTTGTTTGATAATCTTCTACTCGGTACCTCAATTAATTATTTCAGTAAACAAGAGACTATTGAAGAAACCGATGTTAATCTTCTTGATATAGAAGCTTTTATTTACCGCGGCGATACCTATCACATAGTTGATAGAGCTTCAACAAATGAGCAAAAAATTAAAGGCAAGGGGACTACTTTTTCAGGACAAATATATTGGGAAGTTGATGACAATTTAGAGATTGGAATCCAGGGTAACTATGAACCTTCAAATTCAAAACTTACTTTCCCTGAAAAAAATCTTATAGATGTAGAAGATGGTTATACAAGTTTTGAATATTACGACGCTCAAATTAAAACCCAGTACAATCTTAGTGATGATATTCTGGTCGGTGTTTACGGCGGCTATTTTCATAATTATTCATGGTCTATGTTGTCGAAAAAAGATCTTCTTATTTGGGAATGGGAAATCAACAGACTAATTGCCGGCATAGGTTCTTCCTACAAAGTTGATCAAAATTTATTAATCGGTGCTGAGTACGAATTCTCCAGTGCTAATGTAGATTCATCAAAGTATATCGATAAAAACATTCAAAGCTTTACTTCGATCGACCATATCATAAGAATTGGAATTGAATACGAATTATCTAACAGAGTGTTCCTGAGAACCGGTTATAATTATTGTTTTTATGAACACGATTTAATTTTAGGCGGAACCGATGTTGCGAGTCATTCATTTACTCTTGGCGGAGGTTTTCCTTTGTTTGATTCATTTGTCGTGGATGCGTACCTCGAATTTTCTAACAAATCACCGAATGAGACAGATAACTATCATAGATCAAATATCGGTGGTCGTATAGCAATAACGTTAAATAATTTTTAACAGATATAGAGAAAGTAGGATATATCATTCACTAATAATGAGGTACAAAATGAAACTTAAGTACTGGTTATTCACAGCATTAATATGCATCTCGGCGTTTAGTCTCAACGCACAAGACTGGCGGCAAGTGTTAACTGAAAGTGAATCGTCAATTTCCGGGGCATATTTTCTTAACTCACTTACCGGATGGTTTGTTGATAATGATGGTTTAGTTAAAAAAACTGTTGATGGCGGACAAACCTGGGAAGTATTAACTACCGGAATTACCGATGATCTTGACGCTGTATTTTTTCTTGATGCGAATACCGGGTTTGTTGGTGGAAGTAATAACAAAATTTTCAAAACCGTTGATGGAGGAGTAACCTGGACACCAATTGACGTAACTGTTACAGTTACCAGTTCAACCATCGAAAGTATTTATTTCCTGAATCAAACTAACGGCTGGGTCTTGTCTTCAAAAGCAAGCGCTGCCCAGGTTGTTCAGACTACAGACGGCGGTGCTACATGGAACATAGTTGTTGATAACACAAGCGGTGATCTTGAAGCGATGGATTTTTTTGATACTACTTCTGGTATTGTAGTTGGAGGCGGTACCGGCAAACTTGATATATATTTCACAAACAACGGCTCAACATGGACAAAAGCAACTGCTCCGGCAATTCCACCAACTGTTACATATTCACGTACAGATATTAAAGGCGTTTATATGGTAGATAAAAACTTAGCATATGCTGTTGGTTGGGGTACTGCTGCTGCCGGTTTGCAGCCTAGTATTCATATTAAAACTACGGATGGCGGTGCTACGTGGACGTATTTAGAACAAACTGAAGCGAATAGAACATATGATAATTTGTATGATGTTTATTTCAAAGATGCCAGTAACGGAATTGCAGTTGGCGGAGCTACAAAAGGAAGTATTGCGGTTAGAACAACCGATGGCGGAATCAATTGGCTGCCTATCGATTTTGAATGCGGTGCTACACTTTCAAACTTAGATGGTTTTAATAATAATTTAGTTGTAACATCAAGTTCAGGTATAGTATTTACTTCATCAGATTTTGGAAGTACATGGGAGTTATTAACTTCAGTACCTTCTGCAACTTTGTACAGTGTTTCAGCACCTTCCGATAATATAATATATGCCGGTGGCGCCGATGGAATACTTTTCAAATCTACAAACGGGGGTAAAAATTGGAAATGCAGTTATGTTTATGTTGATAGGGTCGCTTCCAATATTCAATCTCTTTATTTCGTTAATGAAAATGTTGGTTACGCTGCTCATAGTTACCGTTTAGTTTCAAAAACAACTGATGGCGGAACAACATGGACAAAAGTTGTTAGTGATACTAATGCAGCAACTGTTGTACAGTATGGTGTTTATTTCTTGGATGAGAATAACGGTTATGTTGTTGGAAAAGGCGGAAGCAATATTGATGTAATTTATAAAACAACAAACGGCGGACAAACCTGGGATATAAAAACCGGTATTGCCGCTGCTAACCTTAGGGCAGTTGCTTTTGCAAATTCCCAGGTAGGTGTTATTGCTTCGGAAAAATTAAAAATACTTTATACAACGGATAGCGGTGCCAATTGGCAGCTTGCAACAATTAATAATGCACCATCTTCAAATGCTAATTTGTACGGTGTAGTATATCTGTCGTCTACAGTTGCAATCGCAGTTGGTGATAATGTAGTTTTAAAAACTACTGATGGCGGCGCTAATTGGGATAATGTTGCCATAGACGGTTTCAATCATAAACTATCCGGTGTTTCTTTCAATAATAATAATGTTTGGGCAGCCGGGTATAAATCTAGTTCACCCAAAAGTATCGGATTGTGGGAATCAACAGACAACGGTCAGTCCTGGTCCAACAAAGTTGATTACAGTGTACTTGATTCATTAATCAGCGTAAATAATGTTGCGGTTTCTCCATCAGGTTATGTTACTGTTTGCGCGAATAATAGTACTATCTATTCTAATAGTCCATTGACCGGTGTCGAAAATGAAGATCAGGAAATCCCGGCATCGTTCTCGTTGAAACAAAATTATCCTAATCCGTTTAATCCGAGTACTATTATCAGTTATCAATTAGCAACTGGCAGTCATGTTACATTGAAAGTTTATGATGTGTTGGGAAGGGAAGTTGCAGCATTGGTTAATGAATTTCAGAACCCGGGCGCCTATAACTTTAAACTATCAACTAACAACTATCAACTTACAACCGGTGTCTATTTCTATCAATTAAAAGCCGGTTCGATGGTTCAAACAAAGAAAATGATTTATCTCAAATAAAGGACTAAAGAATTCTTAATGAAAAATATTATTCTTAATCTACTTGTTCTTTTTGTTATTCAAGGAATAGTTACACTTACCTATTCACAAATTGCCGATGGATATCAGGATGGGCTAAAGAGTATCGATAAACATGATATTCAAAAGAATATAACTTACTTAGCATCTGATGATATGAAAGGACGGGCAGTGGGTACCGATGAAAATCTTGCTGCTGCCCGTTATGTTGCGGAAAAATTTTATGAGTTTGGTCTGACACCTTATGATGATTTAACCAATCCTCTCAAACTTTGGAATCCTAAGAAGAAAGAAATAAAAAAGTCGGGAGAGAATTTATCTCCCGACTTTTACGACAATTTCTTCCAACGATTTTATCTAAAAGAATCTAAACTTAACCAGGCAGTAAGTAATCTATCTGTTTTTAAAAAAAACGATAACGGGTATAAGGCTTATCATTATAACTGTACTCAAGATTTCATTATTGATTATGGAGCAAATAAAAATATCGATGTAAACGGACATCTTGTTTTCCTTGGATACGGAATTGATAAACAAGAGAATGGTTATAATGACTATTTAGCTGAAGATGGTAAAGAACTGGATGTGAAAAATAAGATAGTAATATTGATAGATGGCTATCCGCAGCAAGATGATTCAAGCAGTTATTTTAACAAATCTAAAAACAAAGGTATTAAGAGCATCAAACAGAAAGCTGATACAGCTTATGAAAATGGTGCATTGGCTGTCCTTGTCGCTCAATCACCTATAAAAAAACAACCACAGTTCGGTATAAAAATAGAATCATTATCAAATGCCTTTTCGAGAAGTGATTTTAGTCTTCCCGAAGTCAGATCAAAAGAATCAATACCGATAATCTATATCAGTTACGAAGTACTCGCCGATATCTTCGCTGGATCGGGGTACAATTGTTCGGATGTTGTTAATTCAATCGAGAAAAATGTTAGATCAAATTCGTTCGAATTTCAAAATGTATCGGTTAATATCGAAGCAGTGTTTGATTCAAAAATCGTCAATACACAAAACATAATCGGATTTAGAGAAGGAACCGACCCGGTATTGAAAAATGAATATGTAATAATTGGTGCACATTACGATCACGTTGGTGTAGGCAATTTTGGTGCAATGAATCTTAAAGACAAAGGTAAGATTCATAATGGTGCCGATGATAATGCATCCGGGACTGCCGGGTTAATAGAATTAGCCGAATCATTTTCGAAAGTAACTACGAAAAGAAGTTTAATATTTATCGGGTTCTCTGCAGAAGAAACCGGCATTCATGGTTCTAAACATTATGCCTATCAAAATCCGCTTAAACCTATAGAAAGTTCTGTTGGTATGGTAAATCTCGATATGATAGGTAGGAATGATACAAGTATTGTCTGGGTAGGCGGAATTTTTTACTCAAGCGATATGAAAACTTTGGTTGAAGAAGCTAATACTAAAATTGGGTTTGAATTACTTTACAATGTAGGTCTCCTCACATTCGGAAGTGATCAGGGACCGTTTATCAAAAAAGAAATTCCCTCGGTTTTTTTCTTCTCTGGTTTACATGACGATTATCATACACCGAATGACGACATTGATAGAATTGATTTCTATAAAACCGAAAAAGTGTCAAAGCTTGCTTATCTATCCGCATGGATGTTGGCAAATAACAGCACTGTACCCAAATACCGTGCCCTTTCTAATGTAGAAAAAGTGGTTCTTGTGCAAGATTCGATTGCACGACAAAAAAAGTTTATAAAAGAAGATTAATACACTAACAAAATAGCATTTAAATAAAACAAGGATTTCTAAAATGAAAATTTCTGGAAAGAAAATAGGGAATGTTTTGCTCGTACTTCTAATTTTCCTCTTTATTACGCAGTTAAATGCGCAATCTGATGCCAAATATGCTGAGGGGAAAGTTTATCGGCATGTTTTGGACAACGGTTTGACAGTACTTACTATGGAAAGACACATCGCCCCGTTGATCTACCACCAGCTTACTTACAAAGTTGGATCCCGGAATGAAAAACTCGGCATAACCGGAATTTCCCACGTAGTAGAACATATGATGTTTAAGGGAACGCAAAAATACGAGAAAGGTGAAGCGTCAAAAACAATTTCTGCAAACTCCGGAATATTTAACGCCTTCACATCTAACGACATGACAAGTTACTATGAATATCTTCCTTCGGATAAAATTGAAGTAGCTATGGAAATCGAATCGGACAGAATGCAGAATTGCATTTTTAATCCCGAAGAATTTAAATCAGAAATAGAAGTGATTATACAAGAAAGGAGAATGCGTTCGGAGAGTAAAGCAAATGGCATTATGAGAGAAATACAAAACTCGATGATATTTTATTCTCACCCGAACCGCGAACCTATCATTGGCTGGCCCAGCGATCTAAAACATGTTACACGTGACGACGCTTATAGCTATTACAAAACATACTATACTCCGAAGAATGCATTTTTGGTTCTTGTAGGAGATTTTGAAACTGATAAAATATTGTCACTTGTAAAAAAATATTATAACAATATACCGGCTGGACCCGATGTCACTGAAATCTGGGCAATCCAGGAGTCACAAAAAGTAAGAAAGAGTTTTACACTAAAACATAGTGATATTACGCAACCGATATTAAGGATGGCTTTTATAGTTCCAAATTACTTTGACCCGGATGCAGCAGTTTTACGTATTGCCGGGATGATATTATGCGAGAAGAGCAGAGACGCACGTTTGTATAAAAAACTTGGTGAACAGAAATCAATGGTTAGTTCTGTTGCCGGCGGATTTGGGATAAGTAAAGATCCAACATTGTTCCAGATATCAACGAGTGTTAAACCGGATAGTAATGTTGATAAGGTAGAAAAATTAATTTGGGAAGAAATTGAACTGATGAAAAAGGAAGCGGTAACTGATCACGAATTACAAAAGGCAAAGAATAGATTTAAATTTAACCAGGCAACGAGCTACGTAAAAAATGCCAATATTGGTACGCGTATCAGCAGCTATGAAACTTATTTTGGATATGACTTCCTTGATGTTTTTAATAAAAGAGTATTAGATGTTACCAAAGAAGACATTATAAGAGTAATGAAAAAATATTTTAATGAGGACCAGGTAACAGTTGCTTATGGACTGCCGAAAGAAGGAGCGGATAAAACTGTAAAACCTGATACAGATGAAGAAGTTATTGACGAAGATAAAGAAGGTTTTTTCTTAAATGGTGAGAATGTTTTTAATTATCAAATGAGCGATGAAGAAATATCCGTAATTGAAAGCAGCTTCAACACGCTTAATGTAATCTCTTCGGGCATCAATAAAATTGAACCTCTTATCAAATCAACCAAACTGAGAAACGGGATAACACTTTACATGATCGAGAATCATCTCGATCCAACTATTTCCATAGTTGGTTTAGTTGAAACCGGCTTCATACCTGAAAACCTCGAAGGAGAAAAACCCGGCGTCTGTGATTTTCTTGGAAGTGTAATGAACCGGGCAACAAAAGAATTGAATTATGAACAACTTTCCGAGAGAATGGCTTTTGTACCTTATACATTTAGTGTAAGCGGCAATTATAAGTCGTTTAACTTTCAAGGTAACTCATTAGTAGAAAATTCCGATGAAATGATGAAGACCGGTTTTGGTCTTGTTGCTGAACCCCCTTTGAACGGAAAAGATATTGAGAAAATTAGACCGAGACTTTTATTGAGTGCAAAGAACCGGTTCAAATCGACCAGCATAAAAGCATTTTATTATATGTACAATAAAATTTTTGAGGATCACCAGCTATCAAAGTACATGAGTACAGAAGAATCGATAAAAGGCATAACCAAAGAAGATTTAGAAAGTCTGCATAAAAAATATTTCCAGCCTCAGAATATAACATTGCTTATGGTGGGTGATATGAAGCCGGAACAAATGAAAGAAGTTGCGGATAAGTATTTCGGTTCATGGCAAAATACATCTGGCGAGATTACCATAGAGAAAATCCCGGCTGTGAAGGAATTAAAAGGAAAAGAGATAAAAATCTTTACCGAGAAAGATTATGCAGAAAGTACAATCAACATCGGTTTTGCGCCGTACAACGATGTAAATAAAGACGATCAGGAAGTAGTTGACATTATGAATTATATACTTGCCGGTAGTGCTTTAACTTCCCGTATGGGAGTTGAACTGAGAGACAAACAAGGATTGATATATGGAATTAAAAGCGAACTCTGGTCGATCAGCGAAGGAATAGGTTATTGGAAGTTTAATACTAAGACTGCACCTGAAAATACTGCGAAAGTTATCAAAGGAATTTTTTCTGAAATTAAAAAATTATTTGAGTCAGGCGTTACCGATGAAGAGTTGCAGACAGCAAAGCAGAGACGGCTCGGTTTACTCCCATTCTTTGTTGAAACACCGGATGATGTAGCTAGTAAGGTTATTAGTTTGATCAGGGATAAAAAGCCATTCGATTATTTTGACAAAACTGCCGAGAGAATCCAGAGTGTGTCTAAAGAAGATGTACTTAGAGTTGCAAAAAAATATTTTACACTGGATCGATTCGTTATTGTTGTTGATGGACCGCTCGAGGAGAATGCTTTGGATGGATTAGCTGATCAATTATAAGATACTTATAAATATTTCTTTAATTCGATTATTTATTAATTAACATGGATAACATATTGGGATATCAGACTTGTAATAGCACAGAAAAGTTTGTCCCGTTTATGGAGGTAGTATGAAATTAAAATACACGAATGTAATTCGTATCGCTTTTCAAACCATTATTCTCGGTTTGATTGGATATGTGGCGGCACGACCTTTATTTGACTCGGCTTATGCTTCAGACTTCGAAGCGTATTGTCCGTTGGGAGGTCTTTCATCTTTAGGAAGTAAACTTAACCAGGGAACGATGTCTTGTAATATGAGTGAAGTTCAGGTGGTTCTTGGAATTGGTTTAATCGTAGGTGTAATAATTTTAGGGAAATTATTTTGCAGCTATATCTGTCCTATTGGAACGATAACAGAATGGATAAGTAAGTTAGGAAGAAAACTAAAAATTATGAGAGAAATGCCAAAGGTTTTGGACAAGCCTCTTCGTTCTCTTAAATATATTTTATTGTTTATCACTCTTTATTACACAATGACAAGCAGCGAACTTTTTTGCAAAGAGTTCGATCCATATTTTGCTTCGGTAAATCTTCTAGATAATACGGATATTACACTTTACTTTGCCATACCGGCATTAGCACTAACAATTTTCGGCGCACTCTTTTTCAGATTGTTCTGGTGCAAATATTTATGTCCACTTGGTGCTATAAGTAATATTTTCTTAAATGTAGTAGTCGCTGGTTCGCTGATAATATTATTTGTTATTGCAAATGCATTGGGCGCCGGGATCAGTTATGTCTGGTTGGTCGCCGGTCTAGTGTTGATCGGTTTGATTAATGAGTTAGGATTTTTAAAGAGCGTCTTGCTACCGGTTGTTAAGATTACCAGAGACAAAGATAAATGTACGGATTGTGGTTTGTGCGATCTTAAATGTCCGCATAACATAAAAATTTCTGCTGTAGAAAAAGTTGATCATATTGACTGTACATTATGTACAGATTGTATTTATGCTTGCCCGACAAAAAATACTTTGACTATTAACAAGTCGCCAAGACTAAAATATTTATCACCAATAGCAGTAGTTCTTCTTGTACTGGTGAGTCTGGGTGCTTCTTCGGACGTAGAGTTTACAACCATTGCAGAGAAATGGGGTAATTATGAATCCATTGATAACATGGCTGAATATGAACAGACCGGGTTAAAGAATGTAAAGTGTTACGGCAGTTCAAAATCACTTCAGGGACAGCTTGAAAATGTTGAAGGTATTTACGGGCTTGATACTTATGCACGATCCCATACCGTAAAGATTTATTATAATCCTTCTGAAATTACAGAAACCAAAGTAAAAAAATCTCTTTTTACCCCTATGAAACAAGAAGTAAGAAAGATAAAAGGTAAATCGATAGATTCTTTGCAAACATGGGAAGTCGGCATTTATGGTTTGTTTGATATTATTGATAACAACAATCTTTTTTACTTGTTCAAAGGTGATGAAGGAATTTATGGCTTTGAAACACATTTTGGCGAACCGGTTAAAGCAGATATTTTTTATGATCCGCAGATTACAAATACTTCACAAATATTGTCTTTGTTAGAAAAGAAATCTATTCTAGCAAAAAAATCTACGGGCGAAGAAAAGATTGATATTAAT
>DYJK01000018.1:22545-42648 GCA_020723165.1 Melioribacter roseus
GAAGTTGAGAGTAGCGGTGTGGTTGTCGGTAAGATTTCACTCGCCGATTATAATAGACGAATTTTCCGATCATACGATAGAAAGTTTAACGATTACAAAAAATACGATGTCGAAAAACTTTCAGTATTCAGTTTCGCTATGCCGGAAGCAAACGTTCCATCATTAAGAAGATATTTCAGTTACTTAACAAGCCATCTCTCTGCTGATGACGGGATAGTAAGATTTTCCACCCGTTACATTGATCAACCATATGCATATATATTCTTTGATCCTACACAAACAAATGTGGAAAAAATTAAAGCAGAACTTGTTAAACAAACGCTTACGATCTTTACGAGCGAGAATGAGACTAAGGATGTTGAAAATCCTTATCACATCAAACCCGAAGGTAAAATTCTAAGTGGTTCTGAACTCAAAATTGATGAAGATGAAATATAATTTGTAATATTTCCAACAAGTGTTTTATTTCAGCTTACAACCGGGGCATGATTTGAATCATGCCCTGAGATATTATTAAATAGGTGTTCTCCGTTCGTTAGAGCTTTTCATGGTTTTTTGTAAAAAAAGTGGAAAAGAAATTTTGTTGGGCATAATTCTCTTTTTTTAGGCGGACTTGTTAGGCAAATATTTCCAATATTTTTTCTCAGAATTTAAGACATTAAAATTTTTTAACGCTCTCCTTCTATAAGTTATGTTCTAACTTGCATTTCTTTTCTTTTTTTTTATATTAACCAATCAAATAACACTTATAGTCTGTTTATGCAATTTGCTGCGAGGTATGGAAGGGAGTGCAAACACTTATAATATCCATTTCATATATTGTTTTTGGAATTACCTGGTGGTTCTTACCTGATGAATTTTTTCAAAGTACAATCATTACTTTCGATAAATGGCTCATCTTTATCATCCTTTCATCTACTGCAAATTATATTATCTTAAGAAGTTATAAGATTAAAGTTATTAGCAATAAAACGATTAAAGAACAATATGCCGGATTGGTGGATACAACTTTAGATGGTTACTGGTTGGTTAATTCAAAAGGTAATTTCATAGATGTGAATAATAATTATTGCAGATTAAGCGGTTATTCGAAAGATGAATTATTAAAACTTGGTATTACGGATATTGAGGCTTCGGAAACACCGGAAGAAACTGAGAATCATATTAAAAAAGTTATCGAAAAAGGAGCGGATCGCTTTGAAACCAAACATAAAACTAAAGATGGAAAAATTTGGGATGCCGAAATAAGTACAGTTTATTTACGTGCAAAAGAACAGTTTGTAGTTTTCATCCGTGATATCTCTGAACGGAAAAGGATGGTAAACGAACTTCAATTAAAAGAAAATGCTATTTCTAATTCGATAAACGCTGTTGTTATGTGTGATCAGAATGGAATTATTAATTATGTGAATAAATCTTTTTTGAAAATGTGGGGTTATGATTCTGAGAGTGAAATTTTGTATAAAGATTCTTCTTCGTTTGTAGAACATCCTGAAAAGGCACACGACGTAATAGTTCATCTTAAAAAGTATGGCAATTGGATTGGCGAATTGACTGCTCTTAGAAAAGATTGGACAAAATTTGTTGCACGTATTACTGCCTCGGTTGTAAAAGATGAAAAAGGCAATATAAGTAGAATGTATGCTTCTATAATTGATATGACTGAACATAAAAAGTATGAGAAAGAAATTTATAAACTAACTCAGGCAGTGGAACAAAATCCCGTTTCAATAATAATCACGGATCCAAAGGGTAACATTGAATATGTTAATAAAAAATTTATAGAAATGACTGGATTCTCTCGAGAAGAAGTTATCAACAAAAATCCAAGGATTTTACAATCAGGATTAACATCTAAAGAGATGTATAAAAGTATGTGGAAATCCCTGATTGAAGGAAAAGAATGGCATGGTGAAATTCAAAATAAAAAGAAAGATGGTTCATATTATTGGCAAATACTAATTCTTTCTCCTATACGTGATGTTGATGGTAAAATTATACATTATCTTGCTATACAACGTGATATAACCGATCGTAAAAATTTAGAAGAAGAATTATCAAAATACAGAGAACATTTAGAAGATCTTGTAGAAAAACGTACAATTGAATTAAGCGCTTCCGAAGAAAAGTTTAGAGCCCTTGCCGCCAATTCGGAAGATGCGATAATGAGATTTGATAGATTTAACCGTCATCTTTACACAAATCCAATAGCTTTTAAAATGACAGCCATTCCCCCTGAATCTTTTATAGGGAAGACACACCGGGAGCTCGGATTTCCTAATTATTTGGTAGACCTTTGGGAAGAAGCGATTCAAAAAGTTTTTATATCAAAAACAAAAAGTAGAATCGAATTTCAGCTACCAAACGGAATTTGGATTGATTGGATTTTAGTGCCAGAGTTTGATAAAAACGGGAGTGTATATACCATCATTACGTCGGGAAGGGATATCACACTAATTAAAGAATATGAAAAACGCATAGAAGAATCTTTACAAAAAGAAAAAAAAATAAATGAGTTGAAAAGTAAATTTATTTCCACTGCATCTCATGAATTTAGAACACCACTTACTGCTATACAATCATCTGCTCAAATGATTAAACGTTATTCACACAAATGGAATAAAGAAAAGTTGGATGAGCACTATAATAGAATTGATGAGTCGATTTCTTATTTAACACAATTGATGGATGATGTATTAACAATAAGCAGATCCGAAAATGAAAAAAATATTCTTCAGCCGGAGTTGATAAACTTAGATGAATTTCTGAAAATGTTTCTTGAGAACATTAATTACATAAAGGGTACTAAGCATGAAATTATTTATGATAGTTCCATCTCTGGAAAAATGTTTATGCTGGATAACAAATTGTTCAAATCCATAATAAATAATCTTTTATCCAATGCAATAAAATATTCACCCGATGGAGGAAAAGTAGAGATTAAAATCGAACAAATAGAAAATGATTTAATAATAAAAGTGAAAGACGAAGGGATTGGGATTCCGCAAGATGAAATTGATTTCATTTTTAATTCGTTCTACCGTACAAAAAATGCAATGAATATCACGGGAACTGGGTTAGGTTTAGATATAGTGAAACGTGCAGTTGAACTTCACAAAGGGACAATATCTGTTGCCAGCAAGATTGAACATGGTACTGAATTCACAATAAAAATACCTTTGTGAGGAAAAAGAGTGATGCAAAAAAAAATATTAATAATGGAGGACGATAAAAACGTCTGCGAGAATATCAAAGATTTCCTTTCGGAAGAAGGTTTTAATGTGATGACAGCGGATAATGGTATAAAAGGCATTGAAATTTGTAATGAGTGGAAGCCAGATATGATAATTTGTGACATTATGATGCCGAGTAAAAACGGGTATCAAGTTTATGAAGAGCTTTCAAAAATAGAAGGGACTAAATTAATCCCTTTTATTTTTTTAACTGCTAAAGTAGAACAGAAGGATATTCGTTATGGTATGCAACTCGGGGTAGATGATTATTTGATTAAGCCATTTGATCTTGACGACCTAATGAAAACTATAAATATACGATTACAAAAATATTCAGTGTTCAAAACAGAATTATTGTCCAAGAATTACAATAATTACCAAGAAAAAAATAAAGTATTTGATATCGATGATAAAATTCTCTTACATAATACAAATAACATGCGATTTATTTACGTACGCGAAATCAAGTATATAAAATCGGAAACTCCTTACTGTATGTTAAAAATCAACAATGGTAAATCGATTTTATTAAGAGGAACAATTAATAATTGGGAACAAAAATTACCCGGGAAAAAATTTATCAGGATACATCGTACAACCATAATTAATACAGACTTTATTACAAAAATTGAAAAACTTGGTGTTGCATCTTACCTATTAAAATTAAGTGGTGAGTATGATTCTTTTGTAATCAGTAAAAGGTACGCCTCGAAAATCAAAGAAAATTTCACATAACCATTATTCGATATGATTTTACAACCAATAAACTTACTCTTTAAAATATAATCTGTTAAATACTTTCCTTATACATCTTAAATATTACTTCAAATTGAGAATAATACCATTTAAGTACAATTTTTTACCGCTCAGAACAAAATTCATAAAATATTCTTTTGTAAACACGATAATTGAAACAGTTGTAATAAAGTTAAAAGGAAGGGATAATGAAGAAAATCTTAGTAGTTGAAGATGAGGAAAAAGTAAGAAAAAATTTATGTGATCTGTTGGTAAATGAAAACTATTCGGTTGAATCTGCTTCTGATGGAATTAACGGATTAGAAAAAGTGAAATTATTTACGCCGGATCTGATTGTTTGTGATGTAACAATGCCCAGTATGAATGGTTTTGAGCTATTATTAGAATTACAGAAAAATGAGCAAACGAAAAATATCCCGTTTATTTTCTTAACAGCAAAAGTTGAATTAGAATACACGAGATATGGAATGAAGATAGGTGCTGATGATTATGTTCTCAAACCATTCAATATTGAAGATCTGCTGGATACTATTGATACCAGATTAAAGAAAAAAGAAATCAATGAAAAACCACTTATGGAGATGCAAGAACAAATCACCAGTAAAATTCCGCATGAATTGAGAACGCCTCTTGTCCCAATATTGGGGTATGCAGAATTGATAGAAGAATTAGATGATATAGATGAAATAAAAAAATTTGTGCAAATAATTAAATCTTCGGGTATTACGTTAAAAGAGAAGATTGAAAAATTTCTTTTCTATAAGGATTTAACGATTGTTTCTTTTAATCAGCAAAAAAGAAATGAAATAAGGAATGCTGAATTTAAAATAAATAGTGATGTGGTTGAATCCATCTTATTGCCTTTATTAAAAAAATATGATGCTCAAGTGAGAACTCGATTTTATGTTGAATCGTCATTTTTGAAAATGAAAGAAAATCACTTCGAAAGAATTATTTATGAACTTGTAGATAATTCATTAAAATATTCCGATAGAAATTCATTAGTAACAATTTATGGTAATGAAGATAACGGGAAATATAAACTTAGTATTAAGGATAACGGACGTGGTATAAAAGAAAACGAGATAAAATCAATTTCAACTTTCAAAAAATTTGGAGATAATCAACTTTCAGAACCTGGTTTAGGCCTTGGACTCCCGATTGTTAATAAAATATGCGAGATATTTAATTGTGACATTGAAATACGAAGTAATAAAACCAACGGAACTTTAATTGAGATTCGATTTGAATTAACGAGAACAAATCATAACGATTATGTAATAAATGAAAATGATTTTTTTATGGGACAATATTCTAAACAACAAAAAATGAAAGGTGGTACCGGTGTTAACAGTATTTAATAAACTCACAATCAGAAAGAAAATATTAATTCCGTTAATATCCATTTCTATTGTAATTGGAATAATTAGCTATTTCTTTTTTAGAAATATGTATGAAAATGCCTTGATTGTAGAAAGAATTAACCAAGCACGTACTCTTATTCTTTCTGCTGAATCTATTCGGGAATATACAGCACAGCAAAATAAAGCCGGTATTTTTGAGGATAATCTAAAATCGCTCGATGATATATTGTTAACTGTACCGATCTTTGCGGCAATGCAGACAGTCAGAGAAAAAGCAAAGGAATTGAATGTTGAATTCAAGGTACCAAAATTTAGTCCGCGAAATCCCGATAATATCCCAGATGAATATGAAGCGGAAGTATTAAGGAAATTTGAAACTGAAAACAGCAATGAAATATTTGAAGTGGATGAGAAAACCAACCGGATAAGATATTTCAGACCGGTTAAACTGACTGTTGAATGTTTAAACTGTCATGGTGATCCTTCAAAATCATATGAGTACTGGGGGAGAAATGACGGTAAAGATGTAACTGGTACTAAAATGGAAGGATGGAAAGAAGGCGAGGTTCATGGTGCTTTTGAGATTATGGTTGCTATGAATCCGATTTATGAAGCTGTATCTGAAAGATCAATGACTATAGCCGGTATTTCAGGGTTAGGCACAATCTTAATAATTATTGCTGCTCTTTTAATTTCCAACATGATTGGTAAACCGATTATTACTCTTGATAAAGCCGCTCAAAAAGTAAGTGAGGGTGACACGGGAATTTTTATCGAAGTAAAATCTAAAGATGAATTAGGGCGGCTTTCAAATAGTTTTAATTCTATGGTAAAAAATATTAAGCAAAAAAATCAAGAACTTGTTGATGAAAAGAACAGTATTCAAAGGAAAGTTGATGATGCAGTTAAAGAATCAGAAGAGCAAAGAGAATATCTTTCTAGAAATGTAAATATTATTTTGAAAGGAATGGAAAAGTTTGCCGATGGTGATCTAACATTGAAATTGGGGTCAGAAAAAAATGATGACGAAATTACAAAACTGTTCGAAGGTTTTAATTATTCCGTTGAAAGTACACGAAAGATGATAAAAGAAATTCAAGAAGCAGTAAACTTAACCGCAAATGCCAGTACACAAATTTCATCAAATGCCGAAGAGATGGCTGCCGGAACCCAGGAACAAAGTATGCAGACAAATGAAGTCGCATCGGCAGTTGAACAAATGACCGCAACTATTTTACAAACATCAAAAAATGCAAGTATCGCGACCGAAACTTCTAAACGAGCCGGTATCATCGCACAAGAAGGAGGAAAAGTTATCAAAGAAACTGTTGAAGGAATGAAAAGGATTGCCGATGTTGTAAGAAATGCGGCATCTACGGTACATGCTCTTGGTGTTAACAGCGAGCAAATAGGTGCTATTGTTCTTGTAATCGATGAAATTGCAGACCAAACAAATTTATTAGCCTTGAATGCTGCCATTGAAGCAGCACGCGCTGGAGAACAAGGAAGGGGATTTGCCGTTGTTGCTGATGAAGTTCGTAAACTTGCTGAGCGAACTACCAAGGCAACTAAAGAAATTGGTGAGATGATTAAGAAAATTCAGAAAGATACTGGTGAGGCGGTTAAATCCATGAATCTAGGTACTGAAGAAGTAGAAAATGGATTAAGACTTGCTGATCAATCCGGTCAGTCATTAAGTGAAATAATAATTGGTGTCGCAAAAGTAGATGATTTAATTACCCAGGTTGCTGTTGCAAGTGAAGAACAATCAACTACAGCCGAACAAATAAGTAAGAACATTGAAAATATGAATCAAGTAACACAACAGACTGCCATTGGAATTCAACAGATTGCTAAGACAGCGGAAGATCTGGATCGACTGACTACCAACTTACAAAAAACAGTACTTCAATATAAAGTTGACGATAAGCCCGAATTAAAACCAGGTAATCATAATGTACTGGGGAAAAGTAATATTCTAGTAAGGGAGAACGGTGTGCTTATAAAATCATAGTATACAAAAATGTTTTTTGACAACCCGATAAAGATTCATTTATTAAGATATAAAGTAGAGTTTTAAAAATATAACACTGTTATCATAATTAATTATATTGTAATCGATTCTCGCTTATTTTCTTCGAAACAGAAGTAATTTATTATGGAGGTGTTATGAAAATCATTCCAAAGAGATTACTAATTAAAATTATTATTCTCATCATTGTACCAAGTTCATTTGTATTATCCCAAAGCGGTAATGAATCATTATTAAAGGAAGTTAAAGTTCTACAATGGAAAGCGCTAAGTTCCGGTGCAAATATTTTTTCTGCCTCGGATTTTGAAAAAGGAACGGATCAATTAAAAGATGCAGAAGAAATGATAAAAGATAAGAGTGGTTCGGCTGATGTAACAACCAAATTAACTTCTGCAAAAGAGCTGTTCCGTAAAGCGTTTGAATCTTCGCAGATAATTAATCAAAATTTTTCCGCACTAATGAAAACAAGACAGCTTGTTATTGATGCAAATAGCACTGATCAATTCCCGGAACAATGGAAGGATGCTGAGAAAAATTTTGCTAACGCTTTTGAGGAATTTAATGATAGCAATCCCGATGGTGTAAAAAAATACTCTGATGCTGCCGATAAATTGTACAAAGAAGCAGAAGTTGCATCGCTAAAGAATAAATATACAATAAAACTCAACGATGCAATTGAAAAAGCTGAAGATGATGGTATTGAAAAGTATGCACCGGCTGGATTCAAAAAAGCGAAGCAGTTTGTTGTAGATATTGAATCTACACTTAGCTCAAATAGATATGATACAGTTAAAGCAAGAAACCTCTCGCACCAGGGTTTATATGAAATTAATCATGGGGTCTATCTTAAGAATCTATTTGTGAAAATGGATGACGAGGATAAAACAAAAGAAGATTTAATCCTTTCGTGGGAAGAACCATTAGCAAAAGTTGCAGCACAAGTTAAAGTTAGCCCGGTATTTGATAATGGGAGTGAAAACGTAACTACAAGAATAATCGAAAATATTAAAAGCGATAAATCGAAAATTGAGAAACTTGAGAAGGATGTAAATACTTTTTCACTAAAAGTTGATGAATTGAATAAGTCTCTTGAGTTATCCAATACTAACCTTGACGAAGCAAAGAAACAAAACGAACAACTTACTATTGAAATTTCCCAGCTTAAAAAAAATAATGAAGAAAATTTAGCAAAGATAACAGTAATAGAATCCGAGAATATTAAATTCAAATCTCAAGCTGATCAGCAAGCACAAAATGAACAGATGATAAAAAGTGTAAGCGATATGTTCCTTCCTTCGGAAGCGGAGGTAGTAAGAAATGGCGATTTAATTATTATCCGGTTGATCAATATGAACTTTCCTACAAATAAGGCAACATTGGACCCTCAATATTTCAACTTGCTAAATAAAGTTCAAAAAGCGATTCAAACATTTCCAAACGGTACTGTAGTTATAGAAGGACATACTGATGGACAAGGTGATTATCAAAAGAACCTTGAACTGTCACAGAACCGTGCAAGTTCAATTTATCAATATTTGCTTTCTACTATGGGTGGTGAGGCGAGCAGAATTTCTGTTATCGGCATGGGTTCATCTAAACCGATTGCTAATAATGCCTCCGAAGAAGGGAAAGCAAAAAATAGAAGGATTGAAGTTATTATCAATCCTAACCTGACTGTAACTAATTAATCATTTCTATCTGTATTATTTGCAGTAAGATCATAAAGAAAGCCGTTCAAAAAAAATGAGCGGCTTTTTTATTTTAAAAAATACGCTTAACAAATTTTAATATTTGGATGTTAAGTATTGTCTTTGCACTTCACTAAACTTCGAGAATAAATAGAGAAAAATTTTATCCTCACTTTCTATACAACTATCTTATTACATTTAACGTCAAAACAGTGCAATTAAAATTTCTCCGTTATGATTAATCTTCTACTAATTTCAGATGACGAAAGAGTTAGGCAAGGCATCAGTTACTTGGTTAACAATACCGATGGTTATAGCTGTATTGAATCGATCGGTAGTCTTAATCATATTGAACAAATTATAAGTATTAACAAACCCGACATAATAGTTTTTTGCTGCCAGTCAAATACAGATGAAACAATTCATACAGTCCGGCAAATAAAATTTCACAATCCATCAATATTAGTTCTCATTATTGCGCAAATTAACAATTCTGATTTGATGCTTCGGTTGCTGCGTGCCGGTGCAAATGGTTTTTTGAGCGGCGAAATTTCACCTACCCAATTGATGAGTGCCGTAAAAGAATTATGTGATGGCGGTGCGCCGCTTAGCCCGGAAGCCGCAAAAGATTTAATTGATCACTTTCAAAACATGAAGGATAATATTATTGCTGAAGCCGATTATAAACTCTCTCCTCGCGAAAAAGAAGTACTCAAACTCCTTGTTGACGGCGTCCATATCAAAGATATAGCAAAAAAACTTTTTATAAGTATTGAAACAGTACGATTCCATTTTAAAAATGTTTACAGAAAATTAAAAGTAAAAAATCAAGCCGAACTCGTTGCAAAAACTTTACGAGAAAATATAATCTAAATTCTAACCCGTATATATTACCCCCACATTCATGCAGTGTCTTTAGTCTTTTTAGCATCATTTCTAGTTTAAAACACTCTGTTTATGCAGTAGTGTATCAGAATTACAAATTATAATTTTTTCCCCAAGAATAGGGAGTGTTTGCGAGTAATCAATTAATTAACATAATCCACTAACAAAAATATGGGGGGTCCAATGAAAAAAGTCTTTACTCTTTTTTCCCTTCTAATTTTACTCCCGGTAATACTAAATGCAACATCAGGCAAGATCAAAGGTAAAGTTGTAGATGCAAGTACCAACGAACCGTTGATCGGAGCCAATGTTATTGTTATGGGAACATCATTTGGTGCAGCAACTGATGTAAATGGTGAATACTTGATAACAAATGTTGAAGCCGGAACATATGAAGTAAAAGCTTCATTTATTGGTTATCGTTCATCAACAATTTCCAATGTGCGTGTCTTTTCGGATTTAACAACCGATCTCGATTTTGCATTACCTTCGGAAGATATATCAATTTCCGAGATTGCAATTGTTGCACAAAAGCCATTGGTAAATAAAAGTAATACTAACGCTGTACGTGTAACAACAAGCGATGATATCGAAGCTCTACCGGTTAGAGGTGTAAACAATATCATTGGTCTTTCAGCCGGCGTTGTTTTGAAAGATAATGTTGTTTTTGTTCGCGGCGGAAGATTAGATGAGGTAGGTTATTATCTAGAAGGAATTTCTGTCCGCAACCCGATGACCGGCGGAAATGCTGTGCGTGTTGTGCAAGATGCGGTTGAAGAAATTCAAGTACAAGCCGGCGGTTATACTGCTGAATACGGTGGTGCTAATGCCGGGCTCATACGTCAACAATTAAAGAGTGGTTCAAAGGAACTGAAAGCATCAATTGAATACATTACGGATAATGTTACATTCACAAGCAAAGATAATGCATTCGATGGCGAGAAAAGGTTAGGCGCTAATTGGTTCGGTTATAGTGAAATGACCGGTACAATAAGCGGACCGGTTCTAAGTGATAAAATTAAATTTTTTGGCCTGGTTAATTATAGTTACCAGAGAGATAAAAATCCGCAGCCATTTCCTGGTATTAATATCGGTTTAGTTAGTGATGCAGTCTCCGGTGACACGTTGAACTTGATTTACCCGGCTGGTGCTGTTAGAGGAAACTATCTCGAAACTACAACATATACCGGGACATTATCTTTTGATTTAATGCCTTTCCAATTAAGATTAGCCGGAACATACTCTTCAAACGGTACACAAAATCCGTTCAACACCCACAGAAACGCCGGCTTGATCGCAAATATTTTAAACACGGATAGAATAGAACAAATTGACGGTACAAACGGAACCGGCAGTTTGAAATTAACCCATGTGTTGAGCGATAAAATGTATTACGATGTAACCTTCGGTTATTTCCGCCAAGCATCTAATTTATACGATCCATTACTAAAAGATAATTTTTTAGGTTATGGTGATAGTCTTGCTAACGCAGCAGTAGGCGCAACTACTTTTGCAACAAGATATACAAGACCGGATAGAGTAAGCATCTACTCATTTGCATTTAACAGCCCGGATGATGTTCTAGCCGGTTATCAGAAATTTAAAAGAGAAAATATTTCTTTCAATTTCGGCTTCTCGTGGCTACCAAATAAACAACATGCAGTTAAATTTGGCGGAGATTACCAGAGATATGCAATCCGCAATTATAGCTGGAACAACGAAAGAGTATTTTCATTAGCCGGTTTACTTGCTAACCCGGGATCAAGAACTGCTGAAGAAATTTTAATTGCACAAGGTGTAAACAACTACGGTTACGATGTCTTCGGTAATGAAACCGATGACGACGGTTTATTCGGTGCTAAACACCCGGTATTTGCTGCCGCTTATATCCAGGACAAAATTGATCTTGATGATATAATCTTAAACATCGGCGTACGTTATGATTATATCGACACCGATAATTATGAATTTCTTGATCCGGCATTACCCGATTTGGCAATCGATTTTAACACCGGTGAAATTCATCAGGAAGGATTAAAGAAAGTTCCGTCATTCCAGGCGATCAGTCCTAGAATTGGAATTTCTTTCCCGGTAACCGATCAAACAATTTTCCATGCTCAATACGGAAAATTTGTTCAGCAAACAAGGCTGGCTGATATCTACCAAAGTATGAATGTTACAGCAAGCCAGTTAAGAGGTGGTTTATTTATTAATAACCCGATTGGTTTTAATCTAAGACCAACACGAACAACACAGTATGAAATCGGGTTTACACAGCAGATAGGCGATTTTGCTTCGTTCGATATAACCGGTTACTATAAAGATGTTAAGGATCAGGTCGTACTCGATCTTCAGGCAGTTGATAGAACCTCGTTATTCAGAAGTTATAACATATATAGAAATGGCGACTTTGCAACAACTAAAGGACTTGAAATATCCTTTAACATGCGTAGAACAAAAAGAATTGCAGTTAATGCATCACTATCGTTTCAGGATGCGCAAGGTACCGGTTCGTTCCCGAATTCAAATAGGGGAATTGTTGGTGCACCTCTTGATGGTGTAACAATTTTCCGTCCGCAATATATTTCTCCGCTGGAGTTTAATAATTCATTCCGCGGCAATTTAAATATCGATTACCATTTCGGGATAGATGATGGTCCATCCATCTTACAAGAAGCTGGTGCCTCGTTATTGTTTACATTCTCAAGCGGTCACCCTTACACAAGAGGTATTGGTGCTGCTAACTTAGAAGGTGATGCACGTGACCGCCAGCCGGTTGAGGCATTAAATGCATCTATTACACCATCAACATTACAAGCTGATCTGAGAATTGATAAAACATTTCATCTGTTCGATAAAGTGAAAGTTAATGTTTATCTGTTTGTAATCAATTTGTTCGATACAAAGAACGTTGAAAATGTATTCTTAAGAACCGGCAGTACAACTGATGATGGCTATATAAGTGATCCAAACTTAAGCGGTGAATTAGTCAATCAACCGAATTATATAGATATGTACCGTGCTATTAATATTGACTACTATGAAGCATATAATAATGCACCGGCATTATTCACTGCGCCGAATTTTTACGGACCTCCACGGCAAATCCGCCTTGGAATCAAATTAGAGTATTAATAACTCTTTTTGAAAATAAAGATAGGAGTTATAAAAAAAATGATAAAGAATATGAAAATTTTATTAGTCTTACTTCTTTCGGCTGTTCTGGTTCTTCCCGTACACAACTTTGCAAAAGGGAAAGAAGGCAACAACCGTTTGAAAAAAGTACTCGGGGTGCCAAATACTACTAAACTTAACATCAATAATATCTCTACATATTTTAGAAGCAATGGCGATTCCGATCTCGATAACAACGGAAACTCCGGGTTTGTATTCCCGAAATCAAGCGGCAAGACTGCATTCTTTGAATCAGGATTTTTGTGGGGGGCAAAAGTCAATGGTACTGATTTAAGAGTTGGCGGTTCTGCTTATAGTTCGGGATTGCAATCCGGTAGGATATTAAGTCCCGGTGTTGCAGAAGATCCGGGATTAGACAAAAACAGAATTTATAGAGTTAGACCGGATTATAAGACAGCCTCATTGGCAAATGAAGCAACAGACGAGGGGATATCCGAAGCTGAAGTATATGCACAATACGAAACAGACTGGAATGAATGGCCGGCAACAGAAGGCGCACCTTATGAAGATGTTGATGGTAACGGTTCATATGATCCAAACCTTGATGTTCCCGGTGTTCCCGGTGCAAGCCAAACAATTTGGTTTGTTGCTAATGATCTCGATCCTTCTTTAACAGCATTATTATATGGTTCTTTACCAATAGGTATTGAGATGCAAGCAACAATTTGGGCTTATTCTCAAGCCGGTCCGCTTGGTAATATGCTGTTCAGAAAATATACTATTGTAAATAAAAGCACGGATGTTTTAAATGATATGTATGTAACTATGTGGTCCGATGTTGATTTAGGTAATGCTACTGACGACTTTGCCGGCTGCGATACAACTTTGAGTTTAGGTTATGTTTATAATGCGACAGCAACAGATGCAACATATGGCGAAACACCACCACCGGCTTCCGGTTTTGATTTCTTCCAAGGTCCTATAATTGATTCTCCCGGCGATACCGCTATTTACAAAAATCAGAAAGTTGCTGATAAGAAAAATCTCCCGATGACAGCATTTTACTACTTTGCTCGCGGCGATCTCTCTGTAGTTGATCCCACAACAGAATCTTATGAAGGAACTGTGCAGTTTTACAATTTCATGCAAGGTAAAATCGGTAGGACCGGGGAATATTTTACAACACCGGCTGTGTTAGGTGCACACCCAACACCATTTGCATTGTCGGGTGACCCGGTAACCGGAGAAGGATGGATCGATGGTATGTTGATTCAACCCGATGATAGAAGAATCGGTGTGGCTTCGGGTCCGTTTACAATGAACCCGGGCGATGAACAAGAAATTGTTGTTGCACAAATTGCAGCGCTTGGTGCGGATAGGTTAAATTCGGTTACACTTCTAAAAGCATATGATGCAGTTGCTCAAGATGCGTACAACAATTTTTTCCAAATTCCTAAAGGTGCAGATCAACCGATAGTTACAGCTTCTTCGTTAGATAAAGAAATTATTCTTACATGGGGTGATGGAGGTGCTGCAAGTAAAACTGAAAATTATAATGAAAGAGGATATAAATTCCAGGGTTATAATATTTATCAACTTCCTAATATCTCGGCAACAAAAGAAGATGCAAGATTGATAGCAACATATGATTTAGCTGATGGCTTTGAAACTTTATACGATTATGTTTTTGACACACGTACCGGAAACGATGAATATGTTGCCGTCCAATTTGGTAAAGACACCGGTATAAAAAGATCAATCAAAATTGACCAAGATTATTTAAATGGCGGCAGAGCATTAAGAAACGGGTCAAGATATTATTTTGCTGTTACAACTTATTCATTCAATGAAGATCCGCTCGCAGTACCGCAAGTGTTAGAAAATCCTTTCCAGATAATTACCGTTGTTCCTTACGATGAAAATCCTGGAATCAGATACACTTCTACATATGGTGATCCAATAATGACAGTAACCCACACAACAAGCGGTGCTAAATCCGATGGCAGTGTGGCAGTACTAATTCAGGATCCAACAAAAGTTACCGGTCATGAATATAAAGTAACATTTGAAACAAATGCCGGGGAAACTTCATGGAAACTTACTGATGTTACTGCTGGAGATGTTAAACTTGAAGGGCAGCTTAATCAAACCGGTGATGATAACTATTTTATTGTTGATGGACTTTTAGTTAAGGTAATTGGTCCGCCGAACAGCTTTAAAGATTTTCTAGTTCTATCCAATGCTGCCGGTCCGCTTGATCCTCCTGAGTATGGTGCATTTGCATTTAACGACAGCGGTTTTCCACATCCGAACACCGGCGATAGACCAACTACAAACCAGCAAGTTGGCGATGGTGAATGGGGAATCCATACCGGCAATGTTGATGATGAATCATACGACTACAACTTCTTTATTACACGTGTTACCCAAGGTGGTTCTAGATGGCATTTGTTAATACCTAATGATTTTGAAATTAGATTTACCGGAAGTGGAAAAGCATTTATTTATCCGGGTAGCGACTATGGCGGATCAGGTCATTTGAAAGATGTAACATTTGAATTATGGAATATCGGTAATGCCGATGATCCAAATGATGATGTCCGGTATTTCCCATACATTCTTGATAGCGATGAAAATGGTGAATTTGGTTTAACGAATTTCACACATCCATTATCAGGCGGCGCTAATGATCCGGAAACAGATTGGATTTACTGGGTAATACCAACCGATCATTCCCCGGGTCAATCAGGATATGATGCTATTGTAAATAAAATTACAACTGTAGGAGATGCAAACCATGAATATATGGATGAAAGTATTATGGATGGTGATGCTTTGAGAAGAATTGTCTTAGTCAATTGGAACGGAGGTTCGGTAGATAACTATCCAAACTACGATCAGGCATTACCTGAAGTTGGAACAGTTTTCAGAATTGTTACAAACAAAACGAATTCTTCAAGCGATGAATTTCGATTTACTGCACCGGCAAATACTAACAGTACTGAACTGGCTAAAGAAGATGTTAAACGGGTAAATGTATTTCCGAATCCATACTATGGCGCTAATTCCGAGGAACTGAACAAGTATCAGCGATTCGTAACGTTCAATCATTTACCGAGAGAAGCTACAATCAGGATATTCAATTTAGCCGGTGAAATGGTTAGAACGATTAGAAAAAATAGCGACTCGCAATTTGAAAGGTGGGAATTAACCAATGATAATGGATTGCCGGTAGGAAGCGGTTTATTCTTAGCTTACGTAGATATGCCTGGTTTGGGCACAAAAGTATTGAAGTTCACTATAATTCAAGAACAACAAATACTTGATAGATTCTAAATTGTTGAAAAAAGTTTAAGGAGAAAAAATGAAGAAGATATTCATACAAAAAATTGTTTTGCTTCTCCTTGTTTCTTCGGTTATCGTTTATGCTGGTGGTGGTTCACGTAACGGAACTGGAGGAGCAGCTCAACTTTTGATTCCGGTTGGTGCTCAGGGCATCAGTCTTTCTGGTTCGAACATTTCGTCTCTAAGAGGCATTGATGCACTCTATTGGAATCCGGCCGGCATATCAAGAGTTAATTATGGAATTGAAGCAACATTCTCACACATGTCTTACCTAGCTGATATTGGTGTTAACTACGGTGCGGTCTCATTCCAGGTATCTGATTTAGGTGTATTTGGGGTCAGTCTGAAATCGTTATCGGTTGGGGATATCGATGTAACAACTGTAGAAAACCCTGATGGGACCGGACGGACATATTCACCGCAGCTAATTACTGCCGGGTTAACTTATGCTAGAAATCTTAGCGACCGGATCTCAGTTGGAATTACCGGTAACCTTATAAGTGAAAAATTGGGTTTGGTTAGTTCTACTGGTGTTGCATTCAACATTGGTGTGATGTATACCGGTTTAGGCGGACTCGATGGATTAAGCTTTGCAATTGTAATGAAAAACTTAGGACCGCAAACGAAATTCAGCGGTTCCGGCTTGAATGTTTTAGCTGAAGCTTCGGGATATCAAAGACCGACACAATATTACACGATAGATGCAGCAACTTATGAATTGCCTTCATCACTGGAAATTGGAGTTGCTTATGCACCGGTTTTAACAGAGAGTAATTCGCTATTGTTATCTACTACATTCCAGAATAATAATTTTTCCGGCGATCAATATAAACTTGGTGCAGAATATACATTCAATAATTTATTCTCTATAAGAGGCGGATATACATATGCACCGGATTATGAAGATGCAGAGTTTATTTACGGTTTGACGGCTGGCTTTGGAATTAATTACGAGATCGAAGGATTAAAAGTGCGTTTAGATTATGCTTACCGGGACGTAGATTATTTCGATAGCAATCACATTTTCGCACTCACCTTTGGACTGTGATAGATCTTTGAGGCTATTAATTAAGGGCTTAAAGGGGGCCCGATCCTTCGATGCATATTTTTAGCCTCATTTAAACCCCGGGCTTACTCCCCCGGGGTTTTTTATTTTTAAAAAGATATAATGATGAATATCGAACAACCAATGCTGAATAATGCATAAATAATATAGATATAGGAATTTGAATTTCAACTTTGCACTTCAAGATTGACCTACAGTTTTTTTTCTAACAATCTAATACTAATTTTATACCCACAATTATTTCAATAACTACTATTGGAGTGTTAAATGTTAACTCGTCAACTTGGTAAAAATGGACCGGATTTAACTGTAATTGGTTTTGGTGCATGGGCTATTGGTGGACCGTGGCAATTTGGATGGGGAGAGGTTGATGACTATGAATCTATAAAGACTATACATGCCGCACTCGATAACGGTATAAATTGGATTGATACCGCAGCCGTATATGGTTTTGGTCACTCAGAAGAAGTTGTAGCTAAAGCATTGAAAGGTATAAGGGAAAAAGTTTTTATTGCTACTAAATGTGGTCTAGTGAATGATGGGACCGGAAATGCTGTAAATAATCTTGAACCGAAAAGTATTAGGAAAGAAATCGAAGCTAGTTTAAATCGTCTTCAAACTGATTATGTTGATCTTTACCAAATTCATAAACCGGACCCAAAAGTACCGGTCGAAGATTCCTGGGGAACATTGGTCGAATTGAAAAAAGAAGGCAAAGCTAAATTTATCGGGGTTAGCACTTACAACGTTTCGTTACTTGAAAAATGTATGGCTATAGAACAAGTTCAGTCACTACAGCCGCCTTATAGTATGTTAAAAAGAGATTATGAATCAGAAGTGCTTCCATATTGTTTGAAGAATGAGATTGGAGTTGTAGCTTACAGTCCTATGCAAGCTGGGTTATTAACCGGTAAGTTCGATCTATCAAAACTTGCAGAAGATGATTGGCGCAGAAAATCTAAAATGCATTGTGAACCATATTTATCTAAAGCATTAGACTTTGTAGAAAAATTAAGACCGATCGCCGACAAGTATAACAAAACGGTTGGTAACTTAGCTGTTGCCTGGGTATTAAAAAATAAAGCTGTAACATCGGCAATAGTAGGCGCACGCAATGCACGGCAAACTTTAGAAAATGTTGTTGCCGGAGAAGAATTGTTAAGTGATAGTGATTATAATTTAATCAACGAGCTGCTCAAAGATTCTGAATTATGATATGAATGGACCAGAAAAGATAGTTGGAAAAAAAATATTTCTTTACATTTTAGTGTTATTGGTGTTAGTTGTAATTTCAAGAATTATCTCCGCAGAAAAAATATTCTATGATGCCAATACAATCGGTGTTGCTTTAGCGACCAAATCGTTTTCATTGGAAGATACCCGTCCTCATCTGCCCGGGTATTATTTACACGTTCAAACTATTAAACTGATAGACACTGTAATTGATGATCTACATTCCACCATGATGTTCGTAACAATTTTTTATTTCAGTGCCGGTGTAATTTTATCGTTTTTGATCTTTGCACGATACATGGAATTGAAAAATGCCTTTCTAACTATGCTGCTGGTAATATTTAATCCATTGGTATGGTACCAAACCGTAACGCCGGAAGTTTATGCGTTTGATCTTTTCTTTGCATCACTTGCTTTTTTAATTGGCAATAGGGGAAAATCCATTTACTTTCTTCCTTTGCTTTTTGCAATTGCTACCGGCTTTAGACAGACATCCGGTATTTTACTGCTTCCATTGTATATCTATTATTGGTATAAATTTTATAAAAGTGATTCCTGGCAATTGAAATATTTTATTGCAAGCCATTTGATAGCAGCAATTGTTTTTCTGTTATGGTTTATTCCATTTACAAATAGTGCCGGGGGAATATTAGAATATTTCAATTTGTATAAAACCAACAGCCCCTTACCGCGTATTTCATTGCAGCAACATTTATTTCAGTTTTCATCCTATCTGTTCTATATCTTGGTACCTTTAATGATTTTATTCATTATTTTTTTTGTAAACCAGAGTAGAAAGAGAACTGTTCATTTACATGTGAGAAACGATTATCCTTTTGTTCAGTTAATGTTATGGTTTGTTTTCCCGTTTTTAGTTTTTACATTTTTTACATATCACAAGGGTTACTTTTTACTTATAATAATTCCATTATACTTTTTGGCTGGTATATTGCTCAACCAAAGTGCTGTTAATAAATTAACCGTATCGATAGTTATATTTTTAGAAATAATTTTTTTTGTGTTTTACCCTTGCCAAAGTGTTTCGTTGGAATCTATGTACACACCGAACAAAAGGAAGTCGAATATTGTCAAGGTTTGGATTGACCGTACATTCAATTCATACTTGATGGCAAAATTGCGTATTGAGAAGCAAGAAGAAAATTTAGAGTACTTGTTTAAGGCGGTACGTAGCGAGTCAAGTATTCCCGGTAATAATAATATTTTTCTCGATCCTACAATTAATCTATACGCAAGGGCTATGCAATACAAATTCCCTGGTAAAAATTTTGTTACTATGGATCAGCTTAATAAAAATCATTTTGTCCTCTACAATGGATTGGATATAACAGTTAAAGATGGTTTTGAT
>DYJK01000179.1 GCA_020723165.1 Melioribacter roseus
CAAATTTAATTCCTCTACTGCTCTTCTACTTTTATTGTTTCCTTTTACGATTTGCAGTCAGAGAATGGATTCATTAATTATACCTAAACATTGTGCATCGGTAACTTTTCACTATTTCACAACTAACTTTCCTTTTTATTAATTTAGTTTAGTTAAAAGAACTGACTATGAAAAAGTTGTTAATAATTTTGTTGTTGCTGGGTGGTATAGTTTTATATCCACAAAGCACAAAATTAGCGTTGGTATGTAATGCTCAATTCAACGGGACAAGTTCATCGGTACAATTCAATTCTCTTATTGCCCGATTAAATTCCGATTCACTCATTTCGTCGGTCTATTTTTTTGGAAACATCACTCAAGCCGGATCGTTGGAAGAATTTGAATCGCTAAAACTCACACTGAAATACTTAAACAAACCTTACTCAATTTTGCCTTACAAAAGTGATGTAAGAGACTTCGATGGTTATTCAAAATATCTGGAAATATTTGGTGATGATAAATTTGTAATCAACGGAGGAAGTTTTGTATTTATCGGCATCAACCCGGCAATCCCATATTCAGGGATTCATCATTTCATGTTAGAAAATTTAAACTGGCTCGAAGAAACGCTCGATACTTTCTCCCTATCAAAAGAAATCTATTTCTTCTCACCAATCGAAGTTGAAAAGATTGGTAATTGGAATGAGGTGCTTAATCTCCTTTCAAAGAAAAATGTAAAAATGATTATCTCTGGTTATGCAGCTAAAAATGAATCCAGGTCTCTGTACGGTATCAACACCATCAGCTTGAAAAGTTCTTACGAAAAGATAAACACCGATTTAAGTATATATTATTTACAAATAACAAAAGATTCGGTTACTGTTTCCTCAAACGAAAAAATACTCTTTGCAATCGATAAAACTATTCAGCCGGAGGTTACTTTACCGGTAAAAAAAGATTTTGAAAATTTTTCCGCAAAAGTTGAAACAAATATTGATCTAAGATCATCTGTCCTTTCCGGTGCAGTATATTGGGAAAATAAAATCTACATTGCTGAAGAATCAGGCATGGTAAGCTGCTACGATACAACCGGCACACTCCATTGGGATTACGATACATTCGGAAATTTAATTTCATCACCTCTTATTGCAGACCGAATGGTTGCATTGGCAACAGTACAAGGCGAAATAATTACACTAAGTGCTATTTCCGGCGAGCAAATTCAATCGATCGGCTTTGAAGAAAATATAACAACCGGTCTTACCGCCTTTGAGTACACCGGCAATAAATTGTTAATGATACCTAAACTGACCAAATCGAAAAACGCAATAGTGTTTGGGACCGCATCAGGCAAAGTTTATTGCTATGATCTTGAAACTCTTCAAGAATATTGGATTAATGCAAATTCACAAGGTATGATAAAATCGCAACCGGTAGTGATCGAGAATAAAATTTTATTCAGCAGTTACGATGGATTTCTTTACTGCATCGATGCACGCAACGGATTACTGATTTGGCGGTGGAAAGAAAAAGCCGAAACTGATTTTTCCAATTCACGAATTTTAACCGATGGTAAACACGTTTACGCCGTATCAAGCGATAATACAATTTACTCAATTGATCTTTTGCTGGGCAAACTAATTTGGAAGAATGATAATGTTAAAATTTTCCCTTCTATCAATTTTATGAGCGAACAAAAATATTTGCTCGCAGAATCGATAGACAATAAAATCATACGATTGAGCTGTTCAACCGGGCATGTTGAAAAAGAGTTTAGAACGAGTAAAATGCTTGCCAATTCTCCACAAGAGATAATTGGCTATGCAGATAACATTATTTTTACAAATGAAGGATTAGTTAGCTCAATCGACAATACAAATACAGAAACAAAAATTTTATTAACCGATAACTCCCCGATCATTGACCTTAAAAAAATAAACAACGATAATTTATTAGCAACTACTTTGAACGGAAGGGTTCTCTTATTCAGCGTGAGGTAATCTTGAAACAGTTTGACGGAATTATTTTTGATATCGACGGTACTTTAGCCGCAACACACGATCTAATCTTTGCAAGTTTTAACCATGTAGCCGAAAAATATTTACATAAACATTTAACTACCGAAGAGATTGTTGCTCTCTTTGGACCAACAGAAGACGCAATATTAAAAGATTGGATGAAAGAACATTACGATTCTGCACGTGATGATTATTACAATTTTTACGAAGCGCAGCATAATGAAATGGCCCAAATATTCCCGGGTTTATACGATACAATTGAATTGATCAAAAGTAAAAATATTCCGCTTGGAATATTTACCGGCAAAGGGAAAGACTCATCTTTGATTACACTAAAAGCAATAGACCTACTGAAATATTTTGACCTTATCATTACCGGTGATGACGTAGAAGAACATAAACCTTCGCCAGAAGGGATTCATAAATTTTTAGATACATACAAACTTGAACCATCACGGGTGCTGATGATAGGTGATGCAGTGTTTGATGTAATTGCCGCACGTGAAGCCGGTGTTCAATCTGCATTAGTCTTATGGGATGATTACTCGCGAAGCAAATATTCCGATGTTGATGCAGATTATGTGTTTAGGTCTGTTAATGAATTTAGTTTGTTCATCAGTAATAATATCTAAGAATTATTGCAGCAAACAATCATGGCAAAAAAGGAAGAACTCGTCAATCAACTCAAATTGCTTATTAATTACCGGCATAAATTAGAACAGTTCATCATCAAGAATTCGAATCTTCCCGGGCCAAGAGGAAATATAGAGCTCGCTTTCGCTTTGGCGGAAATATATGATAATATTGACGTTTTATTCGATTGGCTAAAAATTACCGAAGATGTTGCTGACACGAATAATCCAAAAGCATTTTTGCCATTCTCTGCTGCTGTATGTCTTGGGAAAATTTATACAAAAAAGAAAAACAAAAGAATTATTTCCGTTCTGAAAAAATCCGCCAACGACAACAGATGGCGCATGAGAGAAGCCGTTGCATTCGCATTCCAAATTATCGGCGAAAATAATTTTACCGAACTAAAGAATATTTTCTCTATGTGGATTAAAAAATCGAACAATCTTGAAAAGAGAGCAATACTTGTTTCGCTTGCACACCCAAAATTTTTGAGCAAGGGGAATACCGAATTCTGTTTCGAAATTAGCGAGATCGTTTTAAAAGAAATGGATCGTGAAAATAATTTTGATGCTCTGCGGAAAGGTTTGGAATTTACAATTAGTGTATTTGCTGCGGCTAATCCAAAACTTGGTTTCTCTTTCATAAAAAAATGGACCGGTCAAAACAAGATGATTGATAAAATCATGAAAGAAAATCTGAAGAGGGACCGGCTGGTTAAAAAGAATCCGGAAGAAGTGAAAAAGCTTTTATCTAATCTTTAAGTTTTCATCGTTTAGTATGACTTTATTTTTATTTCATCACTGCCAACTTTTGTGTTGCAGTAATTATCTCACTTCGCTTTTATGAATCCACTTGTCGCAAAACTTCGCTCTGGAATAAACAAAAAGATTCCTTGTCTCCTTTTATAATAATTGACAAAACAATTTCTGAGAAGTAAGTTATAATTAGTATCTATTTTCATTTTCCCTTTCCTATACAGTTATACTAATATCGCACATAAGGTAATGGTAGCAACTGAGGGACCAAATACATCGCGGTAGATAGCACTACATCAATAAAAATCAATTAATAATTTAATTCATCGTTAGCGATTATTTGTCGTTAGGCAAAATTATATGAATAGAAAGGTACTGATTGTATGTATGGTTTTATTAATTCCAATCCCTTCACAAAACATTTTCCCTCAAGACAGTACCTATCATTTCAAACAATTCCATTTTTCTGTAGGAATAGGTGTGCCGTATGGCGGTGTAGGCCTTAATGCTGATATTTATCCAGTTGAATATTGCGGAATCAGTTTTGGTTTAGGCGAATATGTAGGGAAGGTAGGCGCTTTTGTAATAGGAGGGAAAGTAATCCCTTTTGATCAACAAACAATTATTCAGCCATTCATTGCTGCCTATTATGGTATTGTTGGTGAATCAAAAGAGAAACTAATTATAAAATGGGCCAATGGTTATTACGATTTATCCTCAGCCAATAAAGATCCATCCGGCAAAACCGGGACTTCAATATGTTTTGGGTTAAGGATAAATACGAACAGTATATTTCAAAACATTGATGTTGGATTTAATCTAAAACGAAAATTCAAAATACCCGGTACTGAAGAAGAAATTAAACCCTGGTTTGGCGAGTTTATTATTGGTATAGGTAATTATTTGTAGAAACCTATTGTGCAAATTAAATAACAAATTAGTGATGATTCAGCAAGACGTATGAGTACCATTATGACAAAATCAACATTTATAATATTCATTATGTGCTTCTGTATAGTTACAATATCGAAAGCTCAAATAGACAGCGTTTTTCAAAATCCCGAAGCCAAATATAAACCCATATTGAAATTAGATAGTTTAACAACATCGGAGAATAATAAAAACTTGACACACGAAGTTTCTGCTATTTACGAATTCATTACGTATTGGGATTTAGGTTTAGAAATTAATAGTCATACTAATTTGGATTTTGAAGGACTGCCCCTTGAATTTTTTAGTCGTAAATATGCTCCAAAATCAGGAGGTGCATTAAGTATTAGGTATTTATTCCATTCTGATTATGGGAAACTAGGTTTTCATCTTGGGCTCGAATTATCAAAATCAAAAACTCATATCTATCTGCATACACCTGAACTTGGCATCTCTTGGCCAGAAATGGAATCGGAATTAGGATATACATATTTCTGGTTAGGTTTTATTTATGCACCATATTTTCTTAATCATTATTGGATACGTCCGCATATTAATATTGATGGTGGTGCTTATCATTCCTGGATTTCATTAAAATTAAACGGTACAGAGATTAATTCAAATAGTAACGGATTAACAACAAATAAAATTTTATTACGATATGGATTAGGTGTAGATATTGCCATAAGTGAACACTTAGGTTTTGTTCTCAAGTATCAGCGTTATATGCTTTCACACTCACGATTTGAACCTGAGAAAGGACTCATAATTGAAGGCAATCATAATGACCCATTTTTATTTTCTTTAGGATTCTTTTATAAGGATTGAACAAAATGAAAAAGAGTATGATGATTATTTATATTCTTGCTACATCATTACTTCTTAATGAATGCACATTAGATATCTGGCCCACAGCACCTACTAACAAACCAACAGTGCCGGTTAGACCTTTTGGTCCCACCGAAGTTTTAGGTCTTGATTACCTTCTTAATGTCGAACCATTTTATTATCCTTTTGCTACGTACGCTACCGATCCCGATAATGATAAGTTAGTTTATCAGTTTAGTATCAACAATAGTATCGTCCCATCTATCGATACATGGAGTTCATATTTCTCAAGTGGAGATACAGTCGCTTTAATAACTTCATTTCAGAATTTTGGTGATATGGCTGAAATAAAAGCACGTACTAAAGATTTACAAGGGAATATATCAAGTTGGTCTGAGCCACTTTCAGTTACTATTTATAAATTGTGGGACGAGCAATGGGAAGGAGAAAATGAATTATATTCACTTTATTTTATTGATGGAAATAATGGTTGGGCGTCAGGTTCACTAGGTACAATATTGAAAACAACAAATGGCGGTAATGAATGGATATATAAGGAATGTGGCGAAAACGATGATTTATATGATATATTTTTCTTAGACACAAACACTGGTTGGACTATTGGAACACATGGAACAATTCTAAAAACTACAGATAGTGGAACTAACTGGGACATACAGAATAGCGGACTTTATTGGTACGAAGCTTCATTGTTATCAATTTATTTTACTGACAATAATAATGGTTGGATTGTAGGGACTGGTGGAATAATTCTAAACACAACTAATGGAGGAATCAATTGGAATAAACAAATTAGCGGAATATCGGAGGATCTTCATTCCACTT
>DYJK01000180.1 GCA_020723165.1 Melioribacter roseus
CGAACACGTTTCATAGGTTTTCCTAATTCAATAGTTAAAGAAATTTATTTAAATAATTCCTTTCCTTATTGCTTTAGCTACTGCTTCGGACTGGGAGTGAACGTGAAGTTTACGGTAGATGTTTCTAATATGATGCCGCACTGTATCAACACTTATAAATAAGCGGTCTGCAATTTCTTGATAATTATTTCCCTCGGCGAGTGATACTAACACTTCTCTTTCACGGGTTGATAATTCTGTATCGTCATCTTTAGAATAAAGACCCTGGTTCTGCTGAAAAACAGTTATTACTTGCCGTGCAATTAACGAACTCATCGGCGCACCCCCTTCGAATGCATCTTTTATAGCTTCAAGTAAACGTGTTGGAGGTGTTTTCTTTACAAGATATCCGCAAGCACCGGCACACAATGCTTTGAATACAGACTGGCTGTCTTCATAAATAGTGAGCATAAGTATATTTAATTCGGGTTTAATTTTTTTTGCCCGTGCAATACCATCTATTCCGCTCATGCCTGGCAGACCAATATCCATTAAGGCAACATTAACATCCATCGTAGGCAGTTTGTGAAGAAAGGATTCACAATCAGCATACGAACCAACACAGCTATAGCCGGGCGTTCCATTAATCAGTGCCGCTAAACCTTCGCGGATTGTATTATTATCTTCTATTATTGAAACTTTTATCATCGCTAAATCCGAATATTGATATTGTTTAGACGAATGGTTTGTATTTGATGTTGTAAAGTTAAACTTTTTTATTTAATGTTTTTTGCAAAGTAGAAGGTTAGTTTAAAAATGATAAGAATTGTTTTATCCCGGTGATCTTTCCGTTAAATCTCACAGTTGTCCCTTCGCTGGATGAATTAATTTCAAGTTCACCGTTAATCGCCTTTGCCCTATTCTTCATGTTCTGAATTCCATTGCCGTATTTTATTTTTTCAAGATCGAGCCCGGTACCATCGTCTTTTACCGAAAGCTCTAAGTTGTCTTTAATAAAATTTGCTTCAAGAATTATTTTTTTGCATTTGCTGTGCTTAATAGAATTGTTAATTGCCTCCTTAAATATTGAATATAAATTCTGTTTATAATCCATCGGTAATTTTATCCCGGCAAACTTTTCAATATTAACTGTTCCAAAAGAAATATCCATGGAACTGAGCAGATCACTGTAAGTATCTTTCAGTCTTAAAATTAGATGGTAAAAAGAATCCCTTTGCGGATTAACAACCCAGACAATATCACTCATATTATCGATGAGCATACGTGCTTTATCACTAATAACCTGGAGACGCTGCGACGAACTATTTGAAGCGGATTTAATTTCGTGCGAAGTAAGCTCGCTCAATATTGAAATTTCTGTTAACCCGGCACCAACGTTATCGTGTAAATCAGCAGAGAGTTTGCTTTTTAATTTTTCTATCGCAAGTAAATTTCTGTAACGCACGGTACTCAAGTAGTAAATAATCAAAGCCGCTGCCAATACAGATAAACTAATAAACCACCACGTTTGCCAGAAAGGCGGCGAAATATTCAAATAAAGTTTCGTTCCAACATTATTCCATACCCCATCGTTATTGGAACCGCGTACACGGAAGATATAATTACCCGGCGCAAGGTTTGTATAATTAGCTATTCTTCTTCCCGAATCGACATAATGCCATCCAGTCTCAAATCCTTCCAGCATATATGCATACTGGTTTCCCTGGGAATATGTATAATCTAATGAGGCAAATTCTACGGAAAAAAAGTTTTGATCGTATGATACATTAATTGTATCTACTTCACCTTTTACCAGCTCGTTAAAAATTCTAACCGTGCTTATTACAACCGGCGGAACATAATAATTATCTTTTATACTATCCGGGTAGAAATAATTAAATCCATTTACGCCGCCAAAAAACATTTCCCCTTTTTTTGATTTGCAATATGCCCCGCCGCTGAATTCCAAACTTTGTAGTCCATCATGCAAATCATACTGGGTAAACAGCTCGGTTTTGAGATTGAATTTGAATAGGCCGTTATCCGTGCTCATCCACAAATTACTTTTGCCATCTTCAATTATACCGTAAACAACCGAACTGGTCAATTGATCTTTTTCGCTATAGCGTTTAAAAATTTCTTTTCGTTTATCGAACCTAAGCATACCACCGCCATATGTTCCAATCCACAAATAACCACTTCCATCTTCATAAATACTCATAACGCGATTATCGCTGAGACTGTATTCATCGCCAATTATATTCTTATAAGAAATAAACTGCTGATTCTTTTTATCGAATTTATTTAAACCGCCGCCAAAAGTACCAATCCACATTATTCCATCCCTATCTTCATAAATAGTGTAAATTCTATCATCGCTTAAACTGAATGGATTATCTGGATCGTTTTTATAGCGATAAAATTTTAACCCGGCCGGAAAATCCCGTGTGTTGGTAACAAGGTTCAATCCTCCGCCGAATGTTCCTATCCAATAATTATTTTCGGAATCAATAAAAATGTATTGAATCTGGTTAGCACCTAAACTAGTTGAATCCGTAGGATCATGTAAATATCTTTTTATTACGCCGGTATTTTTATCAAAGATGTTCAATCCATAGTTATATGTTCCCAGCAATAAATAATTACCATCTTTAGCAATTGATCTAATATGGTTGCCGCTAATCGAGTTGGCATTGAACTGATCATTCCGGTAGTAATTAAACTTGCCGGTTTTTCTATCCCATTTATTTAATCCACCTTTGTAAGTACCGATCCATAGATTATCATTATCTTCTACAATCGACCAAACAACGTCATCGTTCAACCCGTTCTGTCCGCTAACATCACGGTTTACTTGTTTGAATTTGACTGTTTGTCTTTCCAGTTTATTTAAACCTCTGCCAAGGTGAGCACCAACCCAAATTGTCCCGGATTCATCTTCTAGAATACAAAGCACATCATTTTTCGATAAGGATGAAGCCGCTTCCGCCTCGTGACGATAATTCTTAAAAATATTTTTTGACGGATTGAATTGATCCAATCCTCCGCCGAATGTTCCGATCCACAACAATCCGTACCCATCCTGGATTATAGATGTAACCGTATTTCCCGAAAGCGAGTTTTTAATTAACGGATTATTTTTATAGTGTACAAAGTTGGAGTTTTCCGGTTGTGAAATTTGATCCTGATATGAAAGTTTGTTCAAACCGCCTTCATAAGTTCCCGCCCAAAGATTTTGATTTTTATCTTTGAACAAAGCAACAATTCTATTATCGCTGATTGATCCGCTATTATTTCCCTGGTTGCTATAGTTAGCAAAGATAATATCACCATCTCTATCAATTAACTTATAAAGGCCATCGCCTATTGTACCAACCCAAACAAAATTATCATCGACTAAAAGTGATTTAATACGGTTGGTTTTTAATCCGTTCTGTTTGCCGGGTATAAAATGATAATGCTTAATTTCCTCACTCTTTTTATCGAACTTAATTAATCCTTTTCCCCATGTTCCAATCCAGATAGAATTATTTTTTCCTTCTGCAATGGATGTAATGGAGTTATTTGAGTTTCGGGAAAACGGTAATGGTAATTCAAAATAAGGGTTATCATTTGTCTCAAAAACTTTTAAGGTATCTGTAATGTAATATCGTTTAAAGTTACCGGTTCTGCGGTCAAATTTATTAAGCACACCGCCGGAAGTTCCAAACCAAAGGTACCCATCTCCGTCTTCAAGCATCGATATTATTCCATTATCGGAAATTGATGTAGAGTCTGTTGGATTGTTTGTGTAAGTAATAAAACTGTATCCATCGTATCTATTCAAACCGTTTGCTGTTCCAAGCCAAATAAATCCTTTCTTATCTTGCATTATGCAATGTATTGAACTTTGAGGAAGACCGTCTTCGTTTGTGATTAATTTAAACGAAAATTCCTTTTGTGCATTAATAAATCCGCCCGGAAGCAAAAAAAGCCAGCTTAAAACTGCGAAGAAGTATGTGATTTTATTTTTATTCAAATTAACCAGGTGTTTGACCGCATCATAAAAATTGACGTAGTCAAAATCTACTCAATTAATAATCTATTTTCATCCCTGATAATCATATTGGTGTTTTGAATACAAAATTCTATATTTACCGGCGAAAGTTGAGGACAGAATCTTAATGAAAAAACTTTCCTTCCCTTTAATAATTATTGCTGTACTTTTAATAATTAGATGCAACGGAGGTATTGAACCGGAACCCGAAGAAAGCAGCGGGCCTACCGGCTTCAGCGGAACAGTTACTTTTGTTGGTGACTGGCCTTCAGATGTTAAAAGGACCCATCTTGTTGTTTTTAAAAATGCAATCCAAACCAGTGATGATTTCTTTCCGCCAAATTTAAGTTTTGTAATAGATTCCATACCTTACCGGAGTACGGAATTTACTTATAATTCATTCGATGACAATTTTATCCCGATCTTTCAATTAGCGCCCGGTGAATTTTCTTACGTTGTTGTTGCACAATCTAATACACCAGAATTATCACTCGATAGAAAAGATTGGATAGTTGTTGGAATTTTTTGTGAGAATGGTGATCAATCTAAACCGGCTAAACTTGTATTACGTGGAGGAAATACAACAACAAATGTAAATGTAGTTGTGGATTTTAATAATCCGCCGCCTCAACCGCCGATGTAATTATCATGTGTAAATGACCATTTTCGATTTGAAATTTTGCTAAAGCAGACGAGTACGATTTTGGATTTAACAAAAACTAAAAGAATAACACTTATTAGCTTATGAGTTTAAGAATAAAAAATGTGAAGAGATTATTAATAATTCTTACTATAATAATTCCTTACTATACAGCCGCACAAACCGCTTCAATTAAGGGGCGTATAATAAGTGAGAACCTCCAACCGGTAATTGGTGCTAACGTTATTATTGCAGAAACCGGGCAAGGTGATGCTTCGGATGAAAATGGAAACTTTGAGATTAAAAATGTTGAGTATGGTACTTACACTTTAGAAGTTTCCTCTATTGGCTTTGAGAAAAGAAAAATTACAAATGTAACATCAGGCGAGAATATTAAACCGAGAACAGTAGTTTTAAAAGAAACAACTTTTGAGACAGAGCAGATCATTGTAAGTGCCTCTAAATACGAACAAAAAATTGAAGATATTACAGTAAGTACAACTGTAATCCAACCAGACTACATAAACCGCAAAAATTTTCTATCGTTTGATGAAGTACTCCGCTATATACCCGGCGTGCAAATGAATCTTGAGCAAGTAAGCATTCGCGGTTCAAGCGGATACAGCAAAGGTGTTGGTGCGCGAGTGCTTGTTGCTATCAACGGAATTCCCTTATACTCCGGTGATAATGGCGATGTTGTTTGGGAAATAATTCCCCTGACTGATATAGAAAGAGTTGAAGTAATCAAAGGTCCGGCAAGCTCGTTGTATGGCTCTTCTGCTATCGGGGGTGTAATAAATATTATTACAAAATCATCAGTTAAAAACCCGGTTACATATTTTAAATCTTACTTTGGCGCTTATGATAAACCTTCCCACGATACCTGGAAATGGGATGACGATTACAGAACATTTTACGGAACAGAACTTACGCATTCCAATTCTCACGAAGATTTGGGCTTCACAGTATCTCTGAAAAAATTTGACAACTTGAGTTACCGCCAGAATGATTACTACAAAAGATACCTTGGACACATAAAGTTAAGCTACAATTTCACTCCCGAAAATTATTTATTGTTCTTCTCCAATAATCTTTACTCAAACCGCGGTAATTTTTTGTACTGGAAGGATTCCCGTAATGCCCTTGTTCCAAAAGATGAAGACAATGGTAAATATGTTAAATCATTCAGATCTTTCAACGGGTTAATATATCATCATTACTTTAATGAGAAATTTTGGAGCGAAGTTA
>DYJK01000181.1 GCA_020723165.1 Melioribacter roseus
ATTGGAATTACGGGGATGAAAGAAAGAGCAAAATTTTTAGGAGGAAAAGTTTTTATCGATGGCATGGAAGGAAAAGGAACAAAAGTTTTTCTCGAAATGCCTTTTTCTAATGAGGATAATATTAATTAAATAGAGAGTGTACAATGAAAATTGTAATTGTAGATGATCATGAATTGGTACGCGAAGGATTAAAAAAAGTTTTGCTCAAGGAATCCGGTATACAATTAGTCGGGGAAGCAAGCAGCGCATTGGAGTTATTTAAACTACTGGAAGAAACAGAAGTTGATTTGGTAGTGCTCGATATTACAATGCCGGGGAGAAGCGGTTTGGATATTATCAGCGAGCTGAAAAACATGAACAATCAAATTCGGATTTTAATTTTGAGTATGCATCCGGAAGAAAGATTTGCTTTAAGAGCATTAAAAGCCGGTGCATCGGGTTATTTGTCTAAAGAGGCAGCAGCAAGAGAATTAGTCACTGCAATTAGAAAAATTATGAATGGAGGTAGGTATATAAGTCCGGCACTTGCAGATCACCTGGTAAGTAATCTTGACAAAGAGCACGATAAACTTCCGCATGAAACTTTATCTAACCGCGAATTTGAAATCTTCCGTTTGATTGCCAAAGGCAAATCTGTGGGACAGATTGCAGAAGAACTGATTCTCAGCGTTAATACAGTAACTTCATACCGCTCTCGCATGATGGAGAAAATGAATTTTAGTTCAAATGCCGAAATAGTTCGATATGCAATAGAACATAATCTCATCGAATAAATCTGTGAAAGCTATTCTACTTTTTTAGTTTAAACAATCACGCCAAATTATCTTGCTTTAATGTTCCATTTAAATCATTTCGTGTCACAATAATCGTGGCAACTATCACACATTTTTATTGGCATTTAAAACCAATAAACCGCTCTAAAAAATTAATATCAGATATGTTATTATCCTTTTAGAAGAATGAGTTGAGTATGAAAATATTAATTGTAGATGACTCAAAAGAAATAAGGGATAGAATTTTAAGGCTTATAAGCGCAAATAATAAGTTTACAAAAGTGCTTCAAGCAGAAAATTTAGCAGAAGCTAAAAGTATGATCTTTTCTGAAGCCCCGGAGGTACTCTTATTAGATATACAGTTGCCTGATGGAACTGCGTTTGATCTTCTTGACTCAATTGATAAATCAATTTATGCACCAATAATTATAATTCTTACCAACTATGACCAACCTTTTTACAGAGAAAAAGCAGCAGAAAAAGGAGCTTCTTTTTTCTTCAATAAATCCACTGAATTTTTAGATCTCAGATATACATTGCAAAATTTTATATCTAAAGACAATGGTTATTTTTTCTGAATTAGTTTTTAACCTAAGCAGCTTTTTTAAATTTGAAGAAACTTCTTTTTAAGCTTTACATATCTTAGTTGAAGTTGAGCCAATCAGAAAATAGTGATTTAAAACACAGAGGTATAATCTAGATGCACACATTTAATTCCATTATGTGCAAAATTTACTCAAATTTTTGTAACGGAAACGACCACAAAGATGTAGCATGAATCTTTACTTTAAAATCACAAAGAAAGCGCTAACGTAAAAATTATTGCACCAATATATTGCTTACAGATTTTTTAAACACAAAAGGAGCAATAAAATGAAAAGCGTATCACGAACCATTCTTTCTATTATTATCTTCCTTTTTTCTGTTACTATCATATCAGCACAACCAAAGATTGATGAAAACGTATTGAATACCATCTTCAGCGGTGAGACACAACTCCAGGTGATAATAACCTTTAATGGTAAAACAGCTCCATCGGCTTTACAGTTAGCTTCACTAAAGCAGCTGGGTATAGTTAATGCCTTTAGTTTTAAATCGCTGCCTATGGTTGGTGCAGTTGTAACACCGGCTCAAATAAATGCGCTCTCCAAGAACACACAAATAAAGTCAATATACCTGAACAAGAAATTGGATTACTACAATTTTGATGCAACAGCTCTTACTGGTGTTGATAGATTAAGAAAGGACCAAACATTAACAGCTAAGAACGGAGGTCTTCCGGTTTCAGGTAAAGGTGTTACTGTTTTAATTAATGATAGTGGTGTTGATGGAACACATGAAGATATTAGATTTGGTAATCACTTGATTCAAAATGCAATGGGTTCTACTAATCCACATGCCTATTCGAGTCTGTTACCAATTGTGTATCTCGAAAACATTCCTAACACAGATAACAATTCCGGGCATGGAACGCATGTAGCCGGAAGTGTTAGCGGGAATGGTTCCAGATCTGCCGGTAAATATGAAGGCGTTGCACCCGGTGCTAATCTAATTGGTTACGGATCCGGTGCGGCATTATTTGTTCTTGATGGTATCGGGGGATTTGATTACGCAGTTACATATCAATTCTTATATAATATTAGAGTGATAACAAATTCATGGGGTTCGTCCGGCTCGTTCGATCCGTACGATCCGGTTAACGTAGCTTCAAAAATTGCATACGATAGAGGGATTGTAGTTCTTTTTGCAGCCGGCAATGATGGTCCGGGAGAAAATACTCATTCACCTTATGCAGCACCATGGGTTATCTCTGTTGCAGCCGGCGATAAGTATGGTAGATTAGCTGATTTTTCTTCACGGGGCGTTAAAGGCCAAACAAGTACATTTGAATTTGATGGTGAGATGTGGACTTACGAGAACAGACCAACTGTTACCGCGCCGGGTGTTGATGTAGTTTCAACAAGAGTAATTGCCCCGGTCTCCTCACTTGCTGCAGATGCAGATGCAACCACGCTTGAACCGGCATACGTACCATTCTATACAATAATGAGCGGTACATCTATGGCAACTCCGCATACCGCCGGAGTAGTAGCTCTTATGCTTGAAGCTGATAAAACTTTATCTCCTTCGCAAGTAAAAGATATTCTTCAAAAAACGGCAACCAATATGCCGCATTATGAATCTTGGGAAAATGGTGCCGGCTATGTTAACGCTTATGCAGCAGTCGATTTTATAATGAATAACAGAACTTATAATTCACTCGTAAATATGTATCAACAATTTAACAGTAGTGTAAATTATTCTACTGTTTATCAAGATTTTACGATTGAGTATTATACCGAACCATTATTATCGCCAACCGAAAACAGATATTCATTTACGGTAAATTCAGGTACATCTGCTATCGAAGTAAGTGTAGATGAACTTTATGGGCTTTTAGGTCAAACCGGAAATACGATCAACTTAATTGTAATTTCACCCGACGGCAAGGAATATTCATCGGGGGTACCGGTTTTATTCGCTATTGATTACAAAAGAACTGTATCGGTTACAAATCCTATTGGAGGTACATGGATTGTTGAGTTGAGAGGTTTACGAGGAGACACTGCTAATCCAACAAGCGGTGTTTCGTTTAATGAGACTGTTAATGGTAAAGTTAAATTCATGACATTTATGGGCCACGCCGGACTCAATGATATAAGCGGTCACGCGGCAGAAGCTTCCATTAAATTAGCAGTTGCTTCACGATTGGTCGATGGGTTTCAAACTGGAATGTATATGCCTGATGATCCTTTAAAAAGAATTGATATGGCAAAGTATTTTATGATGGGTCAGGCAATAAGACAGTATCTTCCAACGGACGGCAGCTTAACTATTACAGATGTGAACGCAGATGATCAATTGTTGGTAGAATCAATAACAGCTAAAGGTGCAGCAATTAGGGATAGATTTCAAGTTCTTAAAGGTGTTATGCAGCCAGCAAGTGCCGGAATGTTTTCACCCGAAGAAAGTGTTAAAAGAATTGATGTTGCTTACTCATTCATTCAAAGTTTGGGATTACAATTAAGAGCTGATTCTCTTGCCGGAACAGAAGTGAAGGTAACATTCAATGATCAGGTAATAACGCTTGATGATAACAGTGAAATACCGTCTAACTTTAGAGGATATGTACAATTAGCTCTAGACTTGAATTTAATAAATGCATACTTCTCACTTACACAAGGGCCGTACGATTTAACACCAACTATGCATGCATCCTTTAGACCAAATCAGGTAGTAAGCAGAGGAGACTTTGCAGTTATTGTAACAAGAACATTTAACGAATGGACAAAGGCATTGGCAAAGATGGGTGCTGAACCAAATATAGCAGCATCGGTTCCAACAGAGTACACACTGGAACAAAATTATCCCAATCCATTTAATCCATCAACAGTTATAAACTTTTCATTAGCCAAAGATGGAATGGTAAGTTTAGAAGTATTTAACTTACTTGGCGAGAAGGTGACGACACTTTTGAATGATTATAAACCGGCTGGAAAATATTCGGTTAATTTTGATGCAAGCAGACTTGCATCAGGTATATATCTCTATAGAATTAGTTCCGCAGAATATGTAAAAACTTTGAAGATGAACTTCATTAAATAGTTGTTTGTTTACATACAAAAAAAGTATATTCGAAGCGTCGGGAATTTATTCCCGGCGCTTTTCGATTAAACAATCGAACTAAATGACAAGAATGATTTTCTGAATTCTTACTTGTCTTTTTTCCTTTGTTCCACTGGTTGTTCCAATTTGGTTTAATTATTTCTGAAATGTTGCTGACAAAAGCATGACTCTTAACTTGAGTATGATGTGTATTCCAGCAGTAAGTGAATATATAGCAAGAATTTTTCATCACTATTCAAATGTGAAATGATTATGAAACCCTGGATGCTTTTGCCTTGCATACTGCTTGTGAGTGCTTCGGTATTTGCACAAGGGACAGTGACAGTTACGGGAACCGATTTAGCTCCAACTTTTTCACCCGGTACATCAACTCCAATTATAAGACTATCTTTTTCTGCAATAACTCTCTCTCCTATTATTAACAATATTAAAGTGGATAGAATTGGAACAGCAACAAATACTGATGTTCCAACAGCCGAACTTTGGCGAGACTTGAATAAGGATGATGTCGTCGATGGCAGTGACGTACAACTTGACCAGACAAGGTACTTTCAAGGTTCAACTACACAAAGTGCACAATTTTCTGTTTTGAATTATTCTCCTTCCACATCGGAGAATTTGCTAATTGTATACGATGTTGCAGCAGATGCAAATACTAGTCACACTGCCGGGGCGGATATGCCTACTGAAAGCGGTTACATCACCGGTGGGAACGAAACCGTGGTTACGTTTCCCGGAATAACAACAGCCAACCAGCCCCTTCCGGTTGAACTTACTTCTTTAACTGCGTTTGTCCAAAACAAAACTGTAATTCTGAATTGGCAAACTGCAACCGAAGTAAACAATTATGGTTTCGAGATTGAGCGAAGCGAAATTCTGAACGAAGTGCAAAATCTCAATTATGATAAAGGTACTTTGCACTCATCTTTGGCAAGCTCAGATCCTCGGCTCAGTGCGAGCTGGGAAGTGATCAGTTTTGTACAAGGACATGGAAACAGCAATTCACCAAAAGAATATTCGTTTGAAGACATTAATCCACGTGTAGGAAGAATGCAATACAAATTAAAGCAAATTGACCTCGACGGTACTTATGAATACTCGCAAATAGTTGAAGTTAATTTTGATGGGCATGTAAATTTTGTTTTGGATCAAAACTATCCTAATCCTTTTAATCCGAGTACTACTATAGAATATTCAATTCCCACCGTAGAGACGACTCGGCGAGTCGTCTTTACAAC
>DYJK01000182.1 GCA_020723165.1 Melioribacter roseus
TAACCGATTGATCCGCAGTGAAATAAAAATCTTTACGCTGGTTTGTAAAGAATGCGCTTAACGTATTCTTAAAATCATTTTCGATATTATTAATTATATCGAGATTGATATAGCGGAAAGTATTTTTCCTCGGGGATATATCTTCATTCCGGTACTTTAGTAATGATGATATTTCAAAATCACCAAAGTCGTAATCATCAATTGAGGCTTCGGTACCGTAAATATATCCATCATCCTTCTCCCCAATTTGATTATTGTTAGAAACACCGCCGAAGGGTGTGATTGTAATAAAATTTACAGGGTTTATCTTTGTATATAATGATGTGTTCAGAATCGATACTTTATTAATTGCTAAAATTCTGTCATCAGAGTAGTAGTTGCTGTTGAGCAATAAACCAAGTTTGATCTTTTCGGATAAACTATATTCGCCGAAAAGTTTTAAGTATTGTTCATCCTTAATATTGACATCGTTGGTTTTGTTAATCGTGGAAAAGAAATTTTCATTTATGCCGAAGAATAAATTATCTGTGCTTATGGATTGTCTTAATTGTGCGGTAAAGTTATAAGTGTTAAGCAGTTTATCGAAACTGTTGCCAAAATATCTATCGGAATAATTTTTTGATGTATAGGTCAAACTATCTTTATCGAACTGGGCGGAAAGAACGATGGGGGCTAAATAAAGGATCGCTATCAATTTTTTTATTTGCAATATCATCTCACATTATTGAGTAACCGTGAACGAGCATAAATTGCTGTAACTGTTCGGCTGGTCCGAACTTACTGTATAAGTGAGTACACGCCAATAATATTTTTTATTTAATTCTAAAAATAGATCGGAAGGATAGACTGAAACTTCCTCTTTGATCTTATCAAGCTCAAAATTCATTTCGTAAACAGTGCCGTAAATTTCGTTTGACTGAATTACTAATTTATATTCTGCCGGTAATGAAGCCGTAATAAATTTGAATTGGAACGCATCCTTTATAATACCGTTATCTAAAGGATAAGTTAATATTGGCGCATCGAGCACTTTGTCGTTCACTTCATTACTGAACGGACTTTTTAAATTCCCCTTATCAACGGCTCTCACCCTATAATAATATGGTTTCAAGATTTCTAAATCTAATGTGTCTGTATAATTATTAATCGAATTCGAATTACTTATATAAATATCGTGTAGTGTTGAACTATCGGTTGTGAAGTCCTCGATATCACCCCGGTAAATTTCATATTCTTTAATGTCAGTTTCTAACGATTTCTCCCAGCTTAAAGTTATTGAATAATCGCTTTCCCTATTACGGGCGATGGCGATAACATTATAGGGAGTTAAAGGACGGTAAACATTTAACGGTGTTGCTGAAACGATTGACGAAAAACCGCTTTCCTTATCGATTCTATTTACGGCGGTTATCTTGTAATAATAGGTTGTGTTGTAATCTAAAGAATCGTCTATGTAATAATCCGAAGTAGTGAAATCGATAAAAAGAAAATTATCGGTGGAGCCATGGCTTCGATAAATGTTATAACCTTTTAAATTGGATTCATAATTTCTTGTCCATTCAATACCGATTTCACCATCGCTTGCACCATAAACATTTAACCCGGCCGGTATGCTTGGAGGAATCGAATCATCTATCGGTTCCGTTATTTTCTCTCTTTCGCAAGCACTGAGAAAAATAATTAATATCAGCAGACATATTTTAGATTTTAATCTCATCGCCTTTTTGCGGTATGGTTATCGATTTAAATCCTGATTGCAGCAAAGAATCCTTAAATATCTCTTGCTGGTTTAGTTCACCGTGTACTAAAAATATATTTTGCAGCCGGTTTTTATCGAAGCTGCTGCAATAATCGAGAAGCTCGCTTGCATCTGCATGGGCGCTCAAAGAATCCATAACAACTACACTGGCGTTTAGGTTGAATTCATCGCCAAATATTTTTACAACTTTTTCTCCATCAATAATTTTTCTGCCAAGTGTATGCTCTGCCGCATAACCAACCATCAAAATTATATTGTTGGGGTTTTCAATTCCGTTAGCGAGATGATGAAGTATCCTACCGGCTTCGCACATACCGGAACTTGAAATAATCATGAAAGGTCCTTCCATCGTATTCAGCTTTTTTGAATCTTCAACTTCAGTAATATACTTCAGTTTACTGAATCCAAAAGGGTCCTCATGTTTTTGGATAAAACTGATTGTCTCCGAATCAAAACATTCCGGGTGCGAGCGGAAAATTTCAGTTACGTTTACTGCAAGAGGGCTGTCTACAAATACCGGTATTCTGGCTGCTTTATTATCTTCAAAAATTTTGTGGAGAGCTATGACAATTTCTTGAGTTCTGCCAACGCTAAACGCCGGTACAATAATCTTGGACTTTTTTTCGACAGCAATTTTAATCACATTTATGAGAGTTGCTTCTGCATTTTGCGGATTATCATGTTCTTTGCCGCCGTAAGTGCTTTCACAAATAAAGTAATCAACTCCGGGTATTTGTTCCGGGTCCTTTAGTATTGGTAGATGCGGTCGTCCTAGATCACCTGAAAAACCGATAAAAGTTTCTTTACCATTTTCTTTGATTGTAAGATGGGTGATTGCCGAGCCTAAAATATGCCCGGCATCAAAAAACTGTAATTTAATCCCGGGTGAAATTTCATATTCCTTTCTGTAGTCCAGTCCAACAAAATTATCGAGCGAGTTTAATGCGTCTTGCTGCGTATAGAGCGGTTCAAAAAGATTCTGCCCGTTCTTTTTTCTTTTCTTATTCACAAACTCAACATCTTTCTCTTGGATGTATGCAGAATCTTGAAGCATGATTGAGCACAAATCACGTGTTGCCATAGTCGAAAAAATTTTCCCCTTAAAACCTTTTTTTACAAGAGAGGGAATATTACCGGCATGATCGATATGGGCATGGGATAGGACTACAAAATCAATTTCTTTTGGGTCGAAGTGATCAAAATTTCTATTTATTTCAAACGCTTCTTTTCTTTTACCTTGATAAATACCGCAATCAAGAAGAAATGTTGTACTGTTTGTTTTTATCAAATGCATTGAACCCGTTACGGTTCGTGCGGCGCCAATAAATTTTATTTCCATAATCCGTTCATTTTAAATGAAAAACTATTCAAACTTTCGTATAGATTCAATTGATGTTTTGGGGAGAAATAAATCAAATGAAGGTTAAGCACGAATTATCTTGTAATTTTTATAACCAAGATAGATTTCGCGGGAGGCAGTTTTTATAACCGTTGCCGCCGGTACCGCGAAGAGCATCCCTAAAATTCCTATTGTTTGGCTGCCGATAATTATCAGTAAAATAATTAATAGGGGATGCATATCTGTGCTTTTTGAAAAAACATGCGGCTGTATAAATCCGTTATCGATTGTATATACCAGCAAAAATAAAATGATGATATTCGGCAGCATCGAAAAATTTCCGAACTGTACAATCGAAATTAATATTGCCGGTATTCCTCCTATGATTGGTCCGAAGTAGGGAATTAAATGACCAACACCGGCGATAAAACCGATCGATGCCGCATTCTGAATCCCAAGTAATGCTAAACCGGATCCGCTTAATAACCCGACTAAGAACGCATCCAATATCCAGCCGCGGACGTATCTTCCTAATTCAAGAGAAATTTTGTGAATGACCCAATAGGAAACTTCAAAATATTTGTTGGGCATGATATTGACCAATCCTTTTACCAATCGCGTGTTATCTTTCAGCAAAAAGAAAGTCATGAATGGAACGATGACTACAATTGCAATTATTGAGAAGATGCTGTATATAATGTTGGTTATGTTGTTAACCCAGCCCAATAATAGGTTTTGGAAAAACCCGGTAAGTTTATCTGCAAGACTAACTGAATTCATAAACGGGAAAATTCTTTTAAAACTATTTTCAAATTGGCTTATCAATGATTTAAAATTATCCGGTGTAATTGCGGTTGCAAGCAAATTAAATTGATTTACAATCTTGGGCATCAGGAATGATACAGCGGTAAAAATTAAGAAGCCGGTCAAAAAGAATACGAACAACACAGCGGTTAATCTTGGCAAACCTCTTCGTTCTATAAAATCTACAACCGGGTTAAAGATCAATGCAATTAAAAACGAAACGATCAGCATCGCCAAAATTTCCGCAAAGATATACGATAGCGTAACAATGATTATCAAACTTAAAACTGCAACCAGCAGTTTTTTGATCAGACTATATTGATTATCATTTAATGGCATCATAACAAACTTTTTACACGTACAATATTTTCATTTAGCCGGTAAATATCAATCTAATTAATTAATTGTTGATCGATCCCCACGTAACCAGTTTAGCCAAAATGTATATATTTACTTAACAAAATTTAACAATTACGGTGAAAAACGATGGCACAAATTGAATTATTACAGCAGATGAGAGAGAAAGCATCTCAAAGGAAAAAAACGATTGTATTACCTGAATCACACGATGAAAGAGTATTACGAGCCGCTGAAATTTTAACAAAAGGAAAAGTTGCTTCTGTAATTACACTCGGTAACGAACAAAAAATTAGGGACGATGCAAAAAAACTTGGTGTTGATTTACAAGGCATAAGAATTATTGATCCCGATAAGTCGGATAAGCTGAGCGATTTTGCAAATATTTTTTACAACTTGCGTAAACACAAAGGTGTAACTATTGAACAAGCAAGGGAAACTGTCAAACGCGATATCTTTTTTGCCGGGATGATGGTGCGTGAAGGAATGGCTCAAGGCAGCGTAGGCGGTTCGGTTGCTACTACAGCCGATATTACACGAGCCGGAATTTTTTGCGTTGGACTCGGCGAAGGGATATCAATTTTATCAAGTTTTTTTTTGATGGTTTACCCGGATCGTGTTTACAGTTTTGCCGACTGCGCTGTAAATCCAAATCCCGATTCTGCACAATTAGCTGACATAGCAATTTCTACCGCAGATAATCATAAAAAACTTACCGGTGAAGAACCATACATTGCAATGCTTTCATTTTCTACAAAGGGGAGTGCCGAACATGAATTGATTGATAAAGTCAGGCAAGCAGTAAATTTTGTAAAACAGAAAAGACCTGATTTGAAAGTTGATGGCGAACTGCAATTCGATGCAGCAATTGTTGATTCAGTCGGAAAGAAAAAAGCGCCGGGCAGTGAAGTTGCCGGCAGAGCAAATGTTTTAGTGTTCCCTGATTTGAATTCCGGTAATATCGGTTACAAGATTGCACAGCGGCTTGGCAAAGCTGAAGCAGTTGGACCGGTTAACCAGGGATTGAAGAAACCATTCTTCGATCTAAGTCGAGGTTGTAGTGTTGATGATATTGTAAACACCGCTGCTATTGCATGTTTGATTGCGGAGTAACACCAATAAATTGTTGAGCGAAACTTGCCCGGCATAAGTTAGATGGGCGCTGTTTCGCTCACACATTTCACGGGGCGATGCTTGCCGGGCATTTGTTAGTCGGGCGGCGAATCGCCCTACATTAAAACTTAGTGTTTACCTACCAAATTTTTTGATTGATTTAAATATTTTACTGCTCTAAATTAAACCAGCGATTAACCGAACCTTTCTTTGCGACCTAATTAACCGCTCA
>DYJK01000183.1 GCA_020723165.1 Melioribacter roseus
TAAAAGATTTTCTTAATCAAAAGAAACAAGAGCTATTAGATGGAAAGATTACCGGCGTTGTTTATGTTCCGGAATCCGCATTGAAAGATAAACGTGTTGAATATTATTCTAAAACACCCACAAACATTTCGCTCACGCGCCGGCTTGATGCATCGATCAACAAAGTTTTGATTGATAGTTACTTCAGCAACCGCGCACTTTCACCGGATGAGTTAGAGTTTGCGAGAAGGGGAATCGATTTTTCGGGATTTAAAATCTCGAAAGAAGAAAGTATTGAAGAAGAAGGCTCCGGTAATCTTGTTATTTCTTACATATTCACATTTTTACTCTACATTAGTTTGTTAATGACCGGGCAAATAATGCTGCAATCTGTAATTGAAGAGAAGAGTAATAGGATTGTTGAGATTATTTTATCATCGGTTAGTGCAAAAGAATTAATGGCGGGAAAAATTATCGGCTCTTCAATTACCGCGTTGATACAAATGGCAATTTGGCTCTCTCCAATTATGTTGGTTGTATCGGGTTCCTGGATTGTACTTCCGGCGGAACTCGCATTCAGCATAACAATGAATCACATTTTTTATTTGCTTGTAAATTTTGCATTAGGATTAATATTATTCCTCAGTTTATTCGCAATGATGGGATCCATATTTGATAATCCTCAAGATGCACAATCGGGAATGTGGCCGGTTATGCTGCTGATTATTATCCCATTTTTAATGGCAATATCGATGCTTGAAAATCCCAACAGCCCGATAAATAATGTTGCATCGCTTCTTCCATTTTTTTCTATAATGATAATGCCGGTAAAGATGACAGTTGTTGATGTTCCGGCGTGGCAGTTAATTTTATGTTTGGTAATAAATACCCTTACAATATTTGCAATCTTTCCGCTTGCCGGGAAAATTTATCGTGTTGGAATTCTACGCACCGGCAAAAAACCAAAATGGTCCGAAGTTGTTAAGTGGGTGAAATATAAATATTAATTCTGAGGAGCGTAGCGACGAAGAATCTCGGATTTTGTTTGATGTGGGATTCTTCGCTTTGCTCAGAATGAAAAATTGGAAGAAAAAGAAATCTTCACAGCATTGATTCAAAAGCTTTCTAAAGATTTTTCTTTAGAAAACAATGAGCTGCCGGTGCAATCCGGTCTTGAAGCAATACGCCGGTACCTTACCGAACGTATTAGGGAAATGATGGCGCGCAATCATGAAAGATTTATGAATAATATGTATAGGATCGATGTGGATGAATCTAGAGTGAACCAGATACTCCATTCTAAAGACAAATTAAAAATTCCGGAACAGCTTGCCGATCTTATAATAGAAAGACAACTACAGAGAATCAAAACACAGATGATGTACAGAGAGGGAAAACTTTAATCCACTTTCCTTAATTTTACCTTAACAAAAATTGTGGTAATTATGCCGGATGATGGAATATTTACACCAGAACAAATAAGATTGCTCGCAAATTCTTTTCAACAGAGCCGTGTACTTTTAACTGCCGTAGAGCTTGATCTTTTTACCCTACTCGATAAACAGCTAATGCCCTCATCGGAAATAGCAAAAAAACTTGGAACAGATGAAAGAGCTACTGATCGATTGATGAATGCTCTAACGGCACTCGGATTTTTACGCAAAGTTCACGGAAAATTCTACAACACTGAAGCGGCTTCACAATATCTAGTAAAAGGTAAAGCCGAATATATGGGAGGACTTATCCACACAAACAATTTGTGGGATTCGTGGAGTACGTTAACGGAAGTTGTGAAAAAGAGGAACTCTGTCGATGAAAACAAAAAATTCAACAGCGAGAATTGGCTTGAACCTTTTATAGCAGCAATGCATTACCGCGCAGAACGGGAGGCAAAAATAATTTCTTTAATGCTCGATCTTTCGAATGTGAAAAAGATGCTCGATATCGGCGGCGGCTCCGGTGCTTTTAGTTATGAACTCGTGCGGAAGCAGCCGAAACTTTATGCTGTAATTTTCGATCTTGAAGATGTTATTCCGTTAACAAAAAAATATGCTGTGCAGAGCGGTGTTGAAAAAAATGTGTCATATATTTCAGGTGATTATTTAACGGATGATTTTGAAACCGGTTATGATTTGATATTTCTTTCAGCAATAGTTCATATTAACAGCTATGAGCAAAACAAAACACTAATAAAAAAATGTGTTGATGCTTGCAATACAAAAGGGCAGATTATTATAAAAGATTTTATAATGAATGATGACCGGACAGCTCCGGCTGGCGGTGCCTTGTTTGCTCTTAACATGCTTGTTGTTACTGAATGCGGTGATACTTACACCGAAAAGGAGATGAGGGAATGGTTTACAAATGCCGGGATTAAAAATGTTCAGAGGAAGAATACGAGCTTTGGTTCTAATTTATTAATAGGGATAAAAGATTGATGGCGAAGCTGATGAAAAAAATATTTTTTGCACTTCTAATTTTAATCATGGTTTCTTGCAGCAGTAAAAAGGACATTGATGAAATACTGATTAATAACTACGGCGTAGTAATTGTACCGGATTCTTTGGATGGTAAAGCAGTTGAACTTAATAGCAATCATCTGAAAGAAATTTTAGTATTGATGTTCAACGGTATAGAAGAAGAAGATATAAAAGAACATTTCAAACTAAGCGATGCCCGGTATGGTGAAGTAATAAATAAACTTTTTAACTGTGGTTTGATAAGAAAGAATGAAGAAGGAAAGTTTATCCCGGCTTGTATGATAATTGATGAAGAGAATGAAAAACAGATAATTAATGATGCTCAATCTTTAAGCAAGAACTTTGCGGAAATTATGATCGACCGGTATGGTAAAATTAAAGAGGACTATTCTAAAATAAACTCATTTAAAAATATTCCTTTTGAAAAAATGTCTTCTTTTATTTTGTATAATGTTATGCTCGATGAATTTCAATTTAAAAATATCGAAGAAAAATTTATTAAAGCAGAACCACCCAAAAGAGGAAATAAAAGATATTACCTTGTACTTCAAGAACAAGAGTGGATAGAGAACGATTCGCCGTACGTTGGATACTCAACAAATGATGAAAAGATTTTTTATGAAATGACCGGTTTAATTACAGATGATTTATTGAATCAATTAGAATATAACCGTCCTTTGTTAGTTAAAAGTTTTTTAAACTCGGTTTATAAAAACCAAATTAGTTTTCGTGAATGGTTTGTTTGGGTTTACCAATTTATAGCCCGGGAAGCGAAAGATATTCTTGTAAAGAGGGGTTATATTAAGCAGTAATTCTTTCCATAATATTCTTAGCGATGATTTTTAAGTGTTATCGCAGTAGAATACCCAAAATTGGATTTCTTGAAATAAAATATTTTTTTACATTTGTATTAAGATTCATCCTTGCAAAAACAAACCGGTAACGGTTTTTTATATATAGATTCATTTTTTCAAAATTTACCGAAGCTGAATATTATATAATAAAATAAACGAGGATGAACTATGTCTGAAAAGTTAATCGATCACCGTAAACTTTACCGCTTACCGTGGACGCTTCCGGATAATGCAATTTCATGGCTTGAACCCACTGCAATGTGTAACCTTTCATGTGATGGCTGTTATCGTGAGAACGAAAAAAATTCTCACAAGACGCTTGAAGAAGTAAAACATGAACTCGATATATTTCAGCAGAAGAGAAATTCCGATTGCATTTCTGTTGCCGGCGGCGATCCCCTCCTTCATCCGCAAATTGTTGATATTGTTGCCGATATTAAATCGCGCGGACTGAAACCAATTTTAAATACAAACGGTTCCGCACTCAATCCCAAATTTTTACAAGAGTTGAAAAAAGCCGGTGTCTTTGGATTTACGTTTCATGTCGATAGTAAACAAGGGCGCGGCGGTGAATGGAAAGGTAAAAATGAAATTGAATTGAATGAACTAAGGTATCACTATGCTCGTATGCTTGCCGATGCCGGCGGTATTGCGTGCTCGTTCAACTCCACTGTTTATGAAGATACAATCCAGTATGCGCCGCAAATGATTGAATGGGCGCAGAAGAATATCGATATTGTAAACACAATGGTATTTATCTGTTTCCGTTATATAGTTCCTTCGATGCCTTTTGATTGGTACGCCGGCGGTAAAAAGGTCGATTGGCAGACCATTGGATATCACACCGATAAAAATAGAAGAGTTGATATTCTTTCAACCGATGTTTTTAAAGTAGTAAAAGAAAAATTTCCTGATTTTACCCCGGCGGCTTATTTAAACGGAACCGAAAAAGTTGATTCATTCAAATGGCTTTTAACTGAAAGGGTAGGAACAATAAATAAATTGTACGGCTATCTTGGTTCTAAATTTATAGAACTTGTTATGATTACAAATCATTTTTTCAACGGAACATATCTTTCCTATGCTTCACCTAAAACCTCGAAGATGGGAAGATCGGCAATGCTGCTGCTTTGGCCGTTTGATAAAGGTTTGCGAAAAGCCGCGGCTAACATGTTAAAAAATCCGTTTAGAATTTTTAAGAAAGCACATTTGCAGACAATCATGTTCATCCAGCCGGTAGATTTTATGGAAGACGGAAGGCAGAGCATGTGCGATGGATGTCCTGATATTACAGTTTGGAATGACGATCTTGTTTGGTCTTGCAGACTCGAAGAGCATAAGCAATTTGGAATGTTTTTGAGATCGGTTCAGAAGGATTAATTTTTTTTGGTTGTAGAGACGCACCACCCGTCAAGCCTCCGTTTTGTCGAGGCTGATAGCGCGTCTCTACGATTGTTCTCTTATTTGATCAACAACATTTTTTTCACAGCAGAATATTTACCGGTGTTAATTGTGTAAAAATAAACCCCACTTGAAAGATTCGATGCATTGAATGTTACTGAATATTTACCGGAGATTTTTTCTTCGTTAACTAATTCGGCAACTTCTTTACCTAGCACGTCATACACTTTTATTGTTACCAATGAATTTTCAGGCACATGATAGTTTATAATCGTTGTTGGATTAAACGGATTGGGATTGTTCGATAAAAGTTCTTCTTCTGCCTTTGCAGCCCCGGTTACTTGTTCTATCTTTTTTGCATTTGGTTTGTTGTATCTCTCTTCATTCAGTAACATGTTAGCGTAGGTCAGTAATTCATCATCAGGATATTTTTCCGCAAGTTCATCGAATGTTTTCTCTGCGCTTAATGTGTCATTGTATAAATCGAGGCAGAAAGCACCCATTCTGTACAAGGTCTGTTTCTCAATTTCAGTGTTGTAATTATATTTTTTCAAGATTGTCTTCAAATTATTCATCGCGTTGTCTTTGTAACCCATGTTATACAACTGGTGAGTTTCAAGTTCAAACAATACAACGTACAATTCTGTTTCTTCCTTGATCAACGGTTTAAGTTCTTTCTTTGAAAAATCAAGAAAATCTTTCTTACCGGCTTGAGTGAAACATTCTTCGATTTTTATCAACGCATATCTTCCTTTCGGGTTCTCTTTTTCCTTTTTGAAAACCTCAAGGAACAAGTTTATTGCTTCGTCGTACCTCCCTTCTTTTTGTTTTTCTTCCGCTAAAATAAGCTCATCAGCTTGTGAACT
>DYJK01000184.1 GCA_020723165.1 Melioribacter roseus
GATGCAATTCGTGACGACCTCCCGCATAGCGGGACAAGCTGTTTAAGTCCGTTTTATCTGTGGTATATGGGTTGTTAAATTGACAACATTATATTCAACACAAACTCCAGATCAAATTTTGTCAATTCATAATCCTTAATTAAATTTGTCCACAAAATTAGAGTACACTTCCTTGTTTATCGAAAAAGCGCGTTTTGAATCAATCGAACATCTCGAAAATAATATTCATCTTATAAAAGTTTATTCACCTTCTATTGCTCATTCGGCAAAACCGGGACAGTTCTGCAATATCAAGGTAAGCGAAACTGATTTTCCGCTTTTGCGCAGACCATTTAGTGTTTGCAATGTTGAAGGCGAACATGTTTACTTTATGTTTGATATTCACGGCGAAGGAACAAAATTATTAACAAAGAAAATAAGTGGTGATGAATTAGACATTCTCGGTCCGCTCGGTAAAGGATTTGATTATGAAGGTGATTTTGATACGGCTGTAATCGTTGCCGGTGGTCTCGGTTCAGCACCATTCCCGTTTTTAACAAAGTACTTAACCGGCAAAAATATTTTTTCGTTTGTCGGCGGCAGATCGAAAAACTTAGTTATCAAATGGGGTTTGCAGAATGTATTAGTTTCTACAGATGATGGATCGGAAGGATTCAAAGGAACTAATGTTGAATTATTCCAATTGAAAACCGAGTTATATCAAAATAAAAAATTTCGAGTTTTTGCGTGCGGTCCTAATCCTATGCTGAAAGCACTGCAAGGATTGTGTATAGCAAAAAATTATGATTGCCAGCTTTCGGTTGAATGTGCTATGGCTTGCGGATTTGGAATTTGCCAGGGATGCCCGATAGAAAAAAGTGACGGCGATGGATATTTGTTAGTCTGTAAAGATGGGCCCGTTTTTAATCCAAAGGATATTATTTTTTAATGAATGATAAAAAAATATCGAATATCGAACCCGCTTACGCACCTTGCATCCGCTTCGGCGGAGCGAGCCGGCGAGGTAGGCAAAGGATACCGAATGATGAAGAAGAATATTTACTTCGTATCTGTGCCATTTCCTTCCTAATTTATTATTCATTGTTCGTTATTCATTATTCACTGTTTAATTATGAAGATTGATCTCTCTATTACAATAGGAAAACTCAAGCTTAAGAATCCGGTGTTACTGGCTTCGGGAACAGTTGGGTATGGAAACGAAATTGCTCAATATACCGACCTTAGCAAACTTGGCGGTATTGTTACCAAATCATTGTCATTAAAACCGCGTAAAGGAAATCCGCCGCAGAGAATTGTTGAAACTCCATCAGGAATGTTAAATGCAATCGGGCTTGCAAATGTTGGTGTGGAAGCATTCATCAAAGAAAAAATTCCATTCTTGAAAGAACTTGATACAACAATTATTTGTAACATAGCTGCAAGTACAATAGAAGAATATGTTGAGTGCACAAAAATTCTTGAACCGGAAGATACGATCAAAGCATTCGAGATAAATGTATCTTGCCCCAATGTTAAAGAAGGCGGTCTAGAGTTTGGCAACGATACAAAAGCTGTCGGCAGAATTACCGAACAAGTGCGTGCCGTAACGAAAAAACCGCTGATTATAAAATTATCACCCAATGTTTCCCGGATTTCTGATTTCGCAAAAGTTATTAAGCAAGAAGGCGGTGATGCTGTTTCAGCGATCAATACTCTTGTAGGTACTTCTTTTAATATAATGACACGCAGACCAAAAATTAAAAACATAACCGGCGGACTTTCCGGCCCGGCAATAAAACCGGTTGCACTTGCCAAAGTTCTTGAGATCAGCAGAAATGTTGATATTCCTATTATCGGCATCGGCGGAATAATGAATTGGATGGATGTTGTTGAGTTTATGATTGCCGGTGCTTCGGCAATCCAATTGGGAACAGTTAATTTTATAAATCCAAATGCCGGTGTTGAAATTATTGAAGGATTAAAATCTTACTGTGAAAAAACTTCCTTAACAAAATTATCCGGTCTAACAGCTTCTTACCAGATTTAAAATGAATTTAGATTCAGCATTAGAAAAAATTTACTCGATGCACCAGTTTACAATCAAACTGGGACTTGAACGGATTGAAGATTTACTTAATTATATCGGTAATCCGCATCGTGGTTTGAAATATTTTCATATTGCCGGTTCTAACGGAAAGGGAAGTACTGCTTCATTCATAGCAAGTATTTTGATGGAAGCCGGTTTCAGGGTTGGATTATACACTTCACCCCACCTGGTAAAATTCAATGAACGTATTAGAATTAACAAAACAATGATTGAAGATGAGTACATCGCTGATTTTATTAATAGTATAAATGATTACATCGATCAGCATGAACCGACTTTTTTTGAAATAACAACAGCGCTTGCATTCAAATATTTCAAAGAAAAGGATGTTGATTATGTTGTGTTAGAGACCGGTTTAGGAGGAAGGTTAGACGCTACCAATGTTGTCGATCCGTTAGCTTCAATAATCACTTCGATTAGTCTTGAGCACACAAACATTTTAGGAAATCAACTAGAAGATATTGCAAGGGAAAAAGCCGGGATTGTTAAACCGAACAGAGACGTTTTCACCGGCTTGCTGCCGGATGCAGCAGAAAATGTTACCCGGGAAAAAGCAAATGAACTTAATTGTAAATTTTTCCCGGTCAAGGATTATGCTGAATTCGGAAGTGATTATATCCACTTACAATTACAGAACAAAGTTTACAATATTTATCAAACCGGCTTGACCGGTTATCATCAGTTATGCAATGCGGCTTTAGCAGTAAAAACCATCAATCAAGTTCTAAGTATTTCTGATGCTGTTGTTATCAATAAAGGATTAAAAAATGTTGTAAGCAATTCCGGTATTCAATGCCGTTACGAAACCGTTTCAGAAAATCCGAGAATAATTTTTGATTCTGCCCATAATATGGAAGGTGTAGAAGTATTCCTGAAGCAGTTCGTCAAAGAATCCGATAATTACAACGAAAGAATTTTAATTTTTGGTGCGATGAAGGATAAAGATATCGAGGGAATGCTTAGATTTATCGAAGGTACTTTCACAAAAATTTATGTAACAGAAATTGAGAATGAAAGGACTGCTTTATATAGCGATTATGACCTGGTAGGTAAGAAAACCGGGATAAAACTGGAACACCTGGAAAATCCCGATCTTTTTATAAAGGGATTTCAAGCCAAAATAGGTAAAAAGTGCCTTGTTGTGCTAGGCAGTATCTATCTATTGGGGGAAATAAAATCTAAGCTGAAATGGTAAAAATTTCTTGACAATATGAGCCAAGGAGACTAATTTTCAGATGTGCCTCAAAAATCTTCAGCACTAACTAATTAATCATTTATCAAAAATCTAAATCCCCAATTTGTTAACCATTATTAACCAAATAAAAAACTCACAATTTGTAGGATATATTTATGCCGATGGATATTTCAGAACTGCAATCTAAAAAAATTGTTGACCTCTTTAAGATTGCAAAAGAATTTGGACTTTCAGGTTACAGCGATTTAAGAAAACAAGAACTAATCTTTAAAATTTTAGAAGCACAATCTCAAAAAGACGGATTAACATTTTCCAAGGGTGTTCTTGAAGTGCTTGCCGATGGATACGGTTTTCTTAGATCAGCAGATTACAATTATCTTCCTTCGCCGGATGATATTTACGTCTCACCCTCGCAAATTAAAAGATTCAGTTTACGAACCGGAGATTTTGTCAGCGGTCAGGTTCGTCCGCCAAAAGAAGGTGAGCGGTTCTTTGCATTACTCCGTGTTGAAGCTGTAAACGGAAAGGACCCCGAAGCGATTCGCGAACGTACATTGTTCGATAACCTGACGCCGATTTATCCTACAAAGAGATTAAAACTCGAATCTGCACCCGGTGAACACTCTATGAGAATTATGGATCTCCTTTCGCCAATTGGAAAGGGGCAACGAGGATTGATCGTATCACCACCCAAAGCCGGTAAAACAATATTGCTGCAAAAGATTGCAAACTCCATCACACGTAACCATCCCGAAGTAAAAATTATAATGCTGCTTATAGACGAGCGCCCGGAAGAAGTAACCGATATGCAGCGTTCAGTCCAGGCAGAAGTTATAAGTTCTACATTTGATGAACCGGCAGACCGCCACGTTCAAGTTGCAAACATGGTTAGCGAAAAAGCAAAACGTATGGTTGAAGCCGGTGATGATGTTGTGATATTACTCGATAGTATTACACGTCTTGCACGTGCACATAACACAGTAATACCTCACAGCGGTAGAATTCTCTCCGGTGGTGTTGATGCGAATGCTCTTCATAAGCCGAAGAGATTTTTCGGCTCAGCAAGAAATACCGAGGACGGCGGCAGCTTGACGATAATCGCAACTGCATTAATTGATACCGGAAGCAGAATGGACGAAGTTATTTTTGAAGAATTCAAAGGTCTCGGCAACATGGAATTGGTACTCGATAGGAATCTTGCCGATAAGAGAATTTTCCCGGCAATTGATTTGAATAAATCAGGAACTAGAAAAGAAGAGTTACTGTTGAAGGAAGAAGAACTTAATAAGATCTGGATACTAAGAAAATTACTTGCCGATTTCGATCCGACTGAAGCGATGGAATTTATATTAGATAAAATGAAAGGAACAAAAAATAATAAAGAATTCCTTTTAAGTATGAATAGTTAATTATTATGAAAAGATTAGCCGGAACTGTTCTCGTTTTTTTTCTGATCCTATCATTTCATAATTACAAATTATTTGCACAACCGGATCAAAAAGAGTTACAGAACAACACCCCGGTTCTCTTTGAAAAAAATGTTGTCCCTAACGGCAGCTCGAATTTATATTACATCTCCTTTCGCATTCCACTGAGCGAACTTATCTTTATTAACAAGGATAATGGTTATACCGGCGGATTACGGCTCGATTTCGAATTTAAAAATCAAAACGAAATATTTGACCGCGCTACAATTACAAAAAATATTAAAGTAAGCAGTTACGACGAGACTAAATCCCGCCATCATTATCTGCAAGGATTATTTAGTTTTGAATCAACAAAGGAGCAGTTTTATCTTATCCCGTACCTTACATTTACCAACACACAGCAATCAGTAAAATTAGATTCAATAAGTTTTGATCTGAAGAAGTTATCAAGTAATGGAATCGGTTTCCCAATTGTTATTGAGAACGGGGAGAAGAATTGCGGTGGAAATTTATCTAACACATTAGCCAATTACCGGAATACTATTCCATTTTCAGACAAATCATACTCACTTATTATACCGGTAAGCGACACGTCTATTACAAATGCTAAAGTTGTTTTTGATCAGGAGAACAAAATTGTTTTTGAACGTGCGCTGAATACAAATGCCGGTCAGCTGATAATTAAAGAGTGTGAGAATAGCGTTGTAGCAACAATCGATTCGACCGGTCATTCCGAAAAATATTTTATTATTCGGAATGTTAGCGAAAAATTATCCGAGGGAAATGTAAGGGTTAGATTTTTTCACAGTGATAAAGTGATCAAGGAAATATCTTTGATAGTCAATTGGTTCGATAAGCCGAAATCACT
>DYJK01000185.1 GCA_020723165.1 Melioribacter roseus
ATTCGGTATTGTTTTTCCAGATAGTGTAGATAAGTAAAAGTAGTTTACAGGCCAATCAAGCGGACGTCATTAGGTTTTACAGACTTGTCGGTTAGATTGTTATAAACACTATATTAATGATGCTTAAATAGAAATAAAATTACTTGGAATACTTATGAAAACAAATAAACGTGATACTAAAAGAGTATTCTTGAAAAAAGGTGCTTGCTCTCATACGTTCTTCTATATTTTCAACCGTGAATTCGGTTATCTAAAAGAAAATGAGGAGTGTGCCTCGGACCCACTTGCCGGCGGAATAGCTCAAGAAGGGTATCAATGCGGAATGCTTTGGGGATCAGCGTTAGGTGTTGGAGCTGAATCTTTTCGCAGACACAAGGACCTTGGGCAAGCCATTGCTCATGCTATCACCGCAACTCAATACATCCTGGAATCATTCATAAACAGAGCAAAAAGCGCCAACTGTTCAGCTATAACTAGCTGCGATTTTACGAGCAAATATGGTCTGGCTAAATATTTAATCACCGGTAAACCCATCACGTGTTTTAATCTCGCGGATAGATGGGCACCCGAAGCAATCCAATCGGCAAAGATGGGCTTATCTCAACAACTGCCTGATTTACCCCGGGTTCCAATAAGCTGCGCTTCCGAGGTGGTCAAAAAAATTGGGGCTAGTGATGAAGAAATGGTTATGGTTGCCGGGTTTGCCGGAGGATTTGGTTTGAGCGGTAATGCTTGTGGGGCGTTAAGTGCCGCAATATGGCTGAAAACGCTATCTAGAGTAAGAGAACAAAACTATAAGTATGCTTTATCCGATCCGAATTTGGAAAAAATAATGACAGCATTCTTTGAGGAGACCGGTTATAAAATGGAATGCTGGAAAATATGCGGACAGCGTTTTAAAACAATAAATGATCATACGGAATTTATAAAAAACGGTGGCTGCAATAAACTGATTAATGCACTCGCTCAATTATAATTCTCAAAAAAAATGTAGTCAGGAATATTAGTAAAACCTAGTGGGTTCTTCGAGTTTGGTTTTTCCCGAAGGATCCTTCTGGGACAAAGTAAGTTGTTCTTAAAGCTGAAAGACAACTTAACAATTCCAGGAACGCAACAAAGAAAAAGGCAATCAGGTTCTTAAAAAAAATAAAGGCGACGGTTAATTAATAATATTCGTTTGTTCGTCATAGTGTACATTCAACTATTGATTGTTCCATTTACACAGATTATTTTCATAATAAATTAATTGATAATTATTCAACTTTATCTTTACTGATGCCAAATCCCAACAGACCGCCTATCTATATTTCATACGCATGGGGTGATACTCCCGATTCAGAGGAAAATGTAGTTGTAAACTCGCTTTGTGAGACATTAAAGAAAAACGATTTCCCGGTCATAAGAGATATCTACTATCTTAAATATTTGGATGATCTCCCCTCTTTCCTCAAAACGATTGGCAGCGGAAGCGGTTACGTATTTGCAATTGTAGGAAATAAATATCTCCATTCTGATAACTGCATGATTGAAGCTACATATATGGTTAAAAAAGGGAACCTTGATATTAGAGTCTTCCCTATAATCTTATCTAACATCCCAAACGTTTTTAATGAAGATAATAGAACCAAACTACTTGATGAACTTATACAGTTTTGGCAAAACAAGAAAGATATTATTACCCAATTCTTAGAAAAGCAAAAAGAACCGGAAAGCTTTTTAACGATCAGAAACGATGCTCATATAAGAGCTGAAATTTTAAATTCATTAGATATATTCACTCAAAGACTCGGCAAAGCACTACAATTCACTTCGCAACAACACATGGCTGAAAACTTTAAAACGATTCTTGATGAACTTTACAAAAGAATTGATGAAGATTTTAAAGGTTATGTCTATGTTGGTCAAGGTGAGGAATATTATAAAAGATTCCCTACCGAATATGTAGGTAGAAAAGAAAATGTAAAGCATGTTTTAGATTTTTTAAAAGATGATAGCAAACACTTTTTATTGTTGTACAGTGTCGGCGGTATGGGTAAATCACACTTGATTAACGAATGCAGAAAACAATTCAATAATCCGGGATTAGTACATAAAGAAAGCGATATTAATTTTAACTTAAAAACATTATTTCATATATGTATGATTAAATACCCGGAAGAAATATCACTGACAGAAGAGAAACAAAATTATTTTATTGAAGAATTTTGCCGAAGAAAGACCTATTTAATTCTAGACGATTTTTATGAAACACGCGATGCAGATATCCGCAGTATGCTGCCAAAACTTGCCTCAATACCCAGCGGCAAAATTCTACTTGTATCAAGAGCAATACCAAAAGAACTAAATAGAATAGATATTCCATTTGAAAAATACTCCATACCCCCTCTCAATGAAAATGATTTTACTTCCTTTGTTATAAATTTTATCCGCTTTGAACAGAAATCTATTAAACTATCCATAAGCGACATACATAGAATTTACGAGAAAGCCCAGGGGTATCCGTTAGGAGGACAATTAATTATTAAGCTGCTCGATTTAGGAGAATCCTTAGATGATATATTAACTGATCTGCCAAGATTTACTGCTGAAATAGATGAGGAGGGAAAACAATTCAGCGGAAGACTTTTGGATAATATTTTTAAGAAAGGCGAACCAAATGAAATAAAATTACTATGTGAGTTTAGCGCATTATTTGGTTCCTCTACTAAAGAAGTTATCAGGAAACTACCATCATTTGATCAGTCGGTATTCGATTCATTGCTTAACAGAAGAAGATTTATTTGGAAAGACGAAAATGGATTCTTTAATAGTCACGCAATGATCAAAGATTTTGCTTATGAAAAATTATCAAACAAGGATGATATTCATTCGATAATAGCAAGATATTTTGAAAAGAAGTTATCCGAAAGCAAAGTATTAAACCCTGATTATTTTGAACAAGCAATCCAACATTATAAACAACTTGGCGCCTCGGAAATAAAGAATTTCAGTAATAGAATAGGTAAAAAATTTAATGTTGATAATGTAAAGTCGCTAATTCAGCATGATATATCTGCCACAATCAGAAATTATAAAAACTTAATCGAACTTTATCCTACTAGGGTAGCATACTACACTGAATTAGGCAAAGCTTATAGATTGAATAACGATAACGCCATTATAGCTTTTGAAGAAGGATTGCAATGTGAAGCTGACGATCCCCTTCTATTTAATGAGCTCGGGATATCTTACCGCGAAGAAAAAAAATGTCCAGAAGCGATAAAATATTTTCTAAAACGTTTAGAGATAGAACCAGATGATGTGCATTCACTTAATGAATTAGGTATTACTTATCGGGAATCCGGCGATTTACCAAAAGCAATTGAAACTTTTGAAAAGGGTTTGCGTAATGAACCTAATAATCCCCAATTATTAAACGAATTAGCTATTACCTACATGAAATCATCAAATTTCCCGGAAGCAATCAACAACTTCAACAAAATCATCGGAATCAGACCAAAAGATATTCGCGCTCTCTTCGGTCTTGGAATTGTTTATCATGAAGTTAACCAACATCTTCTCGCAGAAGAGAAACTATTAGCATTACTTAAGATTAAAAATCAGCTGGATATTAGGGCGTGGAATGAATTAGCAAAGGTTTACCGTGAAATTAATCAAATTGAGAAAGCTATAGATGTTGTTAACAAAGCTTATGCAATGGAACATAATAACCCTAATTCAGCAATAATTGAGTTGGAAATTTATATTTATTTTAAACCGGATTATAAAAAGTCGAAAGATGTTATTGATAAAATCAGAATCGAGGCGGATGATCATAAGAGAAAAAGTCTCGTCAACACGTGCAGAAACCATTTTGAAATTGTTAAAACAATCAACGACAGTTCTATTATTAAACATCGCTTATTTATACCATATATTAAACGCTGCATCGAATTGAGAGCTTGTTACTCAGCGTTAAACCTCATTTTAAAAGTAATCAAGAATAATCCTACTGATGATAATTTATTTAAGATATTGGAACAATTATTATCGAGTAAAATATTATCAAAGGATAGCGGTGTAGGTAACAAATTAAAAGAGATCATTGACTATTTAAGCAGCAAGAAGAACCCCGAACAATACGGTTTACTTATTTTCTATTATCTAGACTTTCTGCTCAATTCCGCTAACTTTGAGCAATTTGATAAAGAGTCCAAATCCTACCAGAAAGAGATAGGTAACGATTTTAAACACAATCTTTTATTAGCACGATATTACAAATTAACCAATCAGCATCGAGACTTAATTATCAATGAGTACGAAAACGCAGTCATTAATTCTAAAAACAAAAACGATAAGATGAAAACTACTAACGAGTTTATATCATACTTACAAGGATTACATGATACTAGTTATAGTCAAAAGATCGATGCGCTTAGAGCATTATCAAAATAAATGTTTAAAATATTTATATGAATTCTGAAAGATATATCGGGTGTTGCGGCGCATATTGTAAAACTTGCAAACCTTTTATTGAAGGATACTGCAAAGGCTGCAAACTTGGTTTTGATACCGGTGAAAGAGATATTAATAAAGTTAAATGCAAAATTAAGTTATGTTGTTTAAAAGAAAAAAAACACAACACTTGTACCGATTGTCGGGAATTGGATTCATGCAAAATTGTTGGAAGCTTATATGCTAAACATGGATACAAATACAAAAAATACAAGCAAGCGATTGAGTTCATAAAAGAGAATGGGTATTCAAAATTTATTAAGTTAGCTGATAAATGGAATGGTGCTTATGGCAAATTGGATTAAAGTTGTTTAATAAGAACTATAATATAAATTCCAGTTCAGGATTACAAAACCATTAGAAAATGTCTGCCCCATCACTAAATAAAGTTTTACTTATTGCCCCATGTGGAATGAATTGTGGTTTATGTGAGGCATATTTAAGGGTGGAAAATAAATGCCCCGGTTGTAGAGGTGATGATACCAACAAACCCATTACCCGTACCAATTGTAAAATTAAAAATTGTTCAGTCCTCAAAGAAGGTAAAACGAAATTTTGTTTTAAATGTAAAAAATTCCCTTGTGATTACTTAGAGCACCTGGATAAACGTTACCGGTCCAAATACAATATGAGCATTATTAATAATCTTGTACAAATTGAAAAGTTAGGAATCAGAAAATTTATTGAAAATGAAAAAAGGAAATGGACTTGCTCTAAATGTGGAGGTACTATTTGCGTTCATAAAGGATTTTGTCTTGGTTGTGGAAGCTGACGAAATTTTTATATAATGTACAGAGCCACATAAAAAGTAAATCAATAACAAAGAAATACTAATGACACAAAAATATTTATTTCTTCATTGACAGTGACATTTCTATAGAGTTATAACTGCTGTCATTTCTAAAGAGTCACTACAAAATCTTAAACAATACGCCTTGTACCCGTTGAAAAGATTAATTACATAGTATGCAAAGAGTCTACAAAGTCCGCTATGCGTCAATAATTTTTTCTGATTTCCAAACTCTCAATTCTGCATCCGCCAAAC
>DYJK01000019.1:0-9436 GCA_020723165.1 Melioribacter roseus
TCCTTTGAACTAAAAATTAATTTTTTGTTCTCATAAACAGCAAAATTTATATTTAAATCATCTGCTGCTTTTTCATATATCAAATGGTCATTAACCGGACTTGAATTCAAATATCTTTTCAAATAAGATTCAATTTGTAATGCGTATTCGGTTAAGCGTTCATTTGAAATTTTTTTACTGCGGCTGTCGGAAAGATTCCTGAAATAAATTGCAATTACTATTAAAGGTACGGCTGAAACAAGGATCAGCACAAAAGTAAGTTTTGTTCTATAACTTGAAAAATATTCCTTCCACTTTTTGATATTAGTAAAAGAATAGAGTAACAATGAGGCAATTATTAAAATAGAATGGATAAAAAATATTTTGAAAAAATTTGATAGCCTAAGCGCAATGGCGCTCAATTCTAAGGCAACTGCTACTTTTCGGTCCCCATCTCTGCCATATTTCAAAATATATACAACGTGCTCTTCCCTATTAATATTAGTATTTAACCATGCTTCATTCCGCTTATTAACGCGTATCGCTTTCAGACTTGCCGCTTCGTTTTGATTAAGTCCGGGTGTACCGAAAGAGTTTATAATTTCATCATCCTTCAAAAAGAAAATTTTTAGTTTCTCAATATCGGTTGCTGAAGAAATGCCGGCTCTGCTCGAAGCCAAAAATGCCGGTACTTTTTTTATAGCTTGTTCTTCCAAATTATATTCGATTGAACAAGTAAAATATCCACCGGTTGAACCATTAAATCTTAGCGGCGCTATTCCTACCATTTTTCTTTTTGAGTCAAAAGTGGATGGAACAATATTTACTTGCAGATTTTTAGTATTGATTACGAGTTCTTTATCCAGGGAATCGATAATACCGTTTGTAGAAAACCATCCTTGCAAAACTCCTTCTTTGTTGTATAATGAAAAATTTGTTGGAATATTTTCCTTGTAGATTAAACTTTTAGTCCAGTAACTGAAAAGTGCTGATGTATAGTCCGCGTTATTAGACAAACTTCTTCTAATATTATTTTCATCCTGGGAATTAACTAATGTCTGGTATAAAATAAATTTGATAATATCCGAATTAGAATTGGTTAATTCATGGGCTGTAGTTTTAAGTGATTCGCGTTCTATCTCGGAATTATAGTATGATAGTAAACTTATTGTAATTATCGATGAAGCTATAGCAGTATAAATAAAAAATACGATTTTTATTTTTTTCTTATGAAAATAGTAAGCTAAAAGAATAACAAGCAATAAAAACAATGCCCTAATCAGCGGAGTTCCTTGAGGTTGCTTCTGAGCAGCATCAAACAAAAAACCCATAATTTGAGCAAATAAAATTATACCCAATAATGGAATAACTTTGTTACTCTTAAGCTTGAATGATTCGAAAATCCATAACATAAAAATTGTGGTTAATAATAAACATATGAACCCGAGAATTAATATGTTAACATTCATTAAGAGTATGTGCGCGGATGGTATTACGGTAAACTCTTTGAAATACCTGATTGTAGAATCGAAAACAACACTCCTAATCGATGCACCCAAGCCCCTATAAATAAGAAGTACCAGGAAGGTTGATACGAATAAAATAAAAATTTTACTCCAGAGAGTTGCCTTGTTTGGCCGGCTCACAAAATATTTGAAAGAATAAATAAAACCAATCCAAATAATGATGAATAAAAATATTAGCGTTATAATAAATTCCAACGGGGATCTTATTATTCCAAACGCAAACACAGACGAAAAATTAGAAGCATTTGTGAGATCGTTAGTTATATACCTAGAGGGTATTTCAAACAAAAAAAGTAAGATGCGGATAATTAGCAGCAGCAATGATACTGTTAAGTATTTAACCGCTCTATTCTGAATCCCTGAAATAAATGGTCTTAATAAATAGATGACAAGTAAAATTATTAATACAAATAATATACTTTGTACCGATGAAAAGACATTAGATATATTTTTTAGTTCTGAATCTAAAGCCGGTTTATCGATTGACGCAATACCAATTTTATTTTTATAATTATTCAGGATATTGAAAGAATGTTTCCTTCCATCTTTTGATATAACAGCATCCTGATTATATTCTATATCAACAGATGTCGAAAGCAATGATGATAATGAATCCGATAAGTTTAAGCTTTTGAAATTATCTTTTGCAAGTTTGTAATGTTTTTCCAGTGGGACCGAAACTGCTATATAAACCTTTTCAGAATCCAATACAGTATGAATTATGGATAAATAAGTAAAAAGCTTTTTCTTATAAAAAAAAGTTTGAGCAGTGTTACGATTAAATATTTCACTATTTCTATTTTCAAAAATCGGATCGGCATTCCAGCAAATCAAGTTCCCTTTTTCATCATACAACTCTACTAGGTAATCATGTTTACTATTTATAATATCGAAACAGTCTGAAATTTTATTTTTAAGTGATATCCGGCTTAATTCACCTTTTAGATTCTTAACTGTTTTTATCAGCAAATTATTTTTTTCATGAAAAACATCTAAAATCTTTTCTTCTGCATTATCTAAATCTTCAGAAAGTATATTGCCCCAATTAACTTTTGTATTCTCAATTACGTATGGTTCCAATAAAGCACTAATTAAAAAAAGAACTATCATCAAAAAGAGCAATACGAATTTCTTATTCGACAAAAATGATTTGAAGTTCATTTAGATTAATTAATTGTAATTTGAGACAAGCACCACTCATCATTTATATTAGTGAGTGTTATAAAAACAGCGGCGGTTCCACGAATACCGTTATTATTAAATTTTAACGTTCCGGCTGCAAAAGGATTACCGGTATCAATAACAATATTTGTAAACTTAAATGAGATTGGTTTATATACACTTAAAAAATCTTTTATTACATAATATGATTGGTTAGAACTGAAATAACCGGACGTTCCATTTAATAGACTTAGGTAACTCCTATTATTAAAATAGCCGGAGAATTTATCAATTGAGCCTGAATTAAGTCCTTCCTCAATTTTAATAAATAACTTTTGTGCTTCCCGGTTTTTCGCATCTTGTGCAAATAATACGGTTAGTGATAAAAGGAAGAATATTATCAGAATTTTATTCTCGTTCATAAAAAGTGATATTATTATTTAACAAAATATGTTAAAAGAAATAAAAAAGCATACCTAAGTGGTATGCTTTTCCATCAGATGCGTAAATTAATTTATGTCACCGGTTTTTTAATACACTACCGGGTAATTTACTTCTTTCATCATTAACATTACTTCTTTTTAATTCCCTATTACCTTCGGCGGTTTGATATGCCCAATCAAATACCATACGTTCATTGGTAATATTTTTAATCCTGATCTTTGCAAAGTGATTATTCCATGTCCAGACTACGTATGTATTACCAACTTTCGCTTCTGTATATTTTATATTTTCATTAGGTTGTAATGGGACCCACCCGGTCAAAGGTGCATAGCTAATATCATATATATCTGTTGTTTGCCCCATATCCTGTATATCAGAATCCTCCCAAACGTTTAGATAAAAAATCCCATTATAATTTTCGAAAAAGAAATCGGCATCCAAACTATTGTAAGGTACTACCTGATAATTGCCAAAATCATAACCGGAATTGTTAGGTGATACGTTGTAATCAAAAACAGCTTGGTTAAATCCTTCCGGTCTGGGCGTATCATAAATAACATCATAGCTTAATTCGCTCTCGTTTCCGTTATAATCGTAAGCGGCAACGGCATAATAATATGTAACTCCATTCTCAGCACCATTATCAATATAATATGTTTCATAAGTACTCCCGATCAGTGTATATCTGCCATCGTAAGAAAAACTATAATATACGTTATAACCGGCTATATCATCTTCGTAATTTTCATCCCAAAAAATATCAATCCGGTTATCACCGGTTATGGTATAAATGTTACGGGGCGCATCAGGGGGTCTGTCATCATAGTAGTAATCATCAAACTCATCGCAAGCTGTAATAAAGAAAGTCGTTAACAAAAGGAAAAGTAATAATATTTTGTTAGTAGTTTTCATTGTATCCCTCCATTGATTTTTGAACTTAATAAATCAAGAGGAATGCCAAAGAAAATTTATTTTTCAACAGATTTTTATTAATAAAAGAAGAAGCTGTACTTTATATTATACATACTTAGTATTCAAATGGATAAACTAAATATCAAAAAATTTATCTTCGAAATACATTTTTTTCTTATTGATTACGGCAACAGATTTGCCGGTTAACAATCTTTTATCAAACGGAGAATTTTTCGATTTTGACTTAAACTTAGTGATATCAACTGTCCAGATTTGTTCCGGATCAAAAAAAGTCAGGTTAGCAATTTCACCTTCTTTAATAATAACTTGTGGAATATTCAAAATTTTCCTTGGATTTATAGATAACTTCTCAACAAGCTGTTCTATTGTTAAATGTTTTTTATGTACGAGATCACTTAACGCAATTCCTAATGTAGTTTCCAATCCTATTATTCCATTAGGGGCGTAAATAAATTCCATCTCCTTTTCCTCGATCGAGTGCGGTGCGTGATCGCTTGCAATACAGTCGATCGTTCCATCTTTTAATCCCACTATCATTGCATCCACATCAGCTCGTGTCCTTAACGGCGGATTCATCTTATAATTTGTATCGAAAGTCTTTACCGTTTCGTCCGTAAGTGTAAAATGATGCGGCGTTACCTCTGCTGTAACATTAATTCCTTTCTTCTTTGCCTGGCGCACCAATTCAACAGCATTCTTAGAACTTATATGAGCTATATGAACTTTAGCTCCGGTAAATTCTGCCAACATAATATCTCTTATTACAATCAAATCTTCTGCAACATTGGGAATTGCCGGCAATCCGAGAATAGTAGATGTAACACTCTCATTCATTACGCCATCTGCCAATGATTCATCTTCGCAATGTTCAATTATTGGAGCGTCAAACATTTTTGCATACTCCATCGCATGTCTTAAAACTAACGAAGATTTTATTGCTACACCATCATCAGAAAATCCTACAGCACCGGCTTCATACAATTCATACATCGGGGCAAGTGCTTCTCCCTTTCTTCCTAAACTTGCTGCTGCAATCGGGAAAACATCCACTAAATGATCTTTAGCTTTCTCTTTAATAAATCTCACTATCTCAGCAGAATCAGTATCGGGATTTGTATTTGGCATACTTGCAACCGCGGTAAAACCTCCGGCTGCGGCACTGTTACACCCGGTTACAACTGTTTCCTCATCTTCGCGTCCCGGTTCCCTTAGATGTACATGCATATCTACAAATCCCGGTACACAATATTTATTCTCAAATTCATAAACTTTAGATGATTTCAAATCTTCAGGCTTCAAATCGCCTATTTTTCTTATAACACCATCTTCAATAAATAGATCACATTTCAGATTTAATTTCTGTTCGGGATTTAACAGATTAACTTGTTTTAATACTATTTTCATTTTTCACCTTGCTAATTATGCATTGTACCAAGCAGATATAAAACTGCCATCCTAATTGCAACACCATTTGTAACCTGATCCAAAATAACTTGATATGGTCCATCTGCAACTTCGGAGGATAATTCAACTCCTCTATTGATTGGACCTGGATGCAATATTAAAATGTCTTTATTGTATTTCTCAATTCTCTCAGTTGTAATACCAAAGTATTGGTGATATTCTCTTAGAGAAGGGATTTTAACACCGGCATTTCTTTCAAGCTGGATTCTTAGAACATTAAGAACATCATGTTTTTCTATTGCTTCATTTATATTATGATAAACTTTAATACCAAGTGATTCTATCCCGGTAGGTATCATAGTAGCCGGGCCGCAGACGGAAACTTTGGCACCCATCGATTTCAATCCGAAAATATTTGATAACGCAACCCTACTATGAGAAACGTCTCCAACAATACAAACTTTCAGTCCTTCCAATCTTCCAAGTTTCTCCCGGATCGAATACATATCGAGTAAACCCTGGGTTGGATGTTCGTGTAAACCATCGCCGGCATTTATAATATTTGCTTTAGAAATTTTAGTTAGGTATTGCGGCACTCCGGCTGATTGATGCCGTACAACTATCATATCTACTTTCATCGCTTCAATGTTACGAACAGTATCTTTAAAAGTTTCTCCTTTTTTCGTACTGCTTGATGATGTTGAAAAATTAATTGTATCTGCAGACAATCTTTTTTGAGCTAGCTCGAAGGAGATTCTTGTTCGAGTCGAATTTTCATAAAATAGATTGACAATAGTTTTACCCTGAAGTGTGGGCACCTTTTTGATAGGTCGTTCTAATACTTCTCTAAATGTCGTAGCTGTATCCAGGATTAGCTGGATATCTTCTCGTGGTACTCCGTACAATCCTAATAAATGTCTGCTTGATAATGACATGTTAAACTCTCTTAATTTTTGTTTGGTGCGTTAACTAAATAGACAGCATCTTCTCCATCAACTTCAACTAATCTAACCCTTACCTCTTCGTTAATTGATGTAGGAATATTCTTACCTACAAAATCAGCTTTAACCGGTAATTCCCTATGCCCCCTATCAACCAAAACACAAAGCTGAATTGTATTTGGTCTTCCAAGATCCATTACTGCATCTAATGCAGCGCGTACGGTTCTGCCGGTGTAAAGAACATCGTCGATGAGTATTATATCTTTTTCGTTCACATCAAAAGTTATATCTGTAACGGAAACTTCCGGCTGTTTCAACCGTGTTCTAAAATCATCGCGATAGAGTGTAACATCAAGTATTCCAAAGCTCGGTTCAAATTTTTCAATTTCCCTAATTTTATTACGAATTCTTTCAGCTATAAAAACTCCGCGTGTACGCATCCCGATTAAAACAATATTTTTTGAACCTTTATTCTTTTCAAGAATTTCGTGGGCTAATCTTGTAATTGTTCTTGTAAACCCTTCTTCATCAATAATTTTAGCTTTAATATCCATACTGTTAATTCCGTCCTAATAAAAAAAATCCTCGTTGGCTTACGCCTTCGAGGTTCGCTTATTTATAGTATCTTTTAGTTCCATTCCTTTTTATCTCGCCGGATAAATTAAAGGATAATTTGTTGACCGGAAATTAAGTTAAATGCTACTGAATGTAAATAGTATATATAAAAAAGGTCACTCATATGAGTGACCTTAGTTAAATGTTTAACGGACTTTGAATTCCATCCTTCTATTCATCGCCCTACCATCAGCTGTTTTATTATCAGCAATTGGATTACTTTCTCCATATCCAACCGAGGTTAAGCGATCTTGACTAATACCTTTTGACATTAAATATTTTTTAACAGTATCGGCACGCTTTTGAGAAAGTGTTTTATTGTACTGTTCAGACCCGATATTATCTGTATATCCTTGAATTTCTACTCTCATATCTGGATATCTTAACAATGTCTTTGCTGCATCATATAATATTGGATAAGATTCAGGTGTTATTTTCGCACTATTAAAATCAAAGTTCACACCAACAAGAACCCATTTTTCAGATTCTGATGCAACCGGTTTTTCAACTACTACTTCTTTTACAACTTCTCGAGGAATGTGACTTTTAATCATTTCTTCGATTCTATCATAATCTACCGGCTCTGGTTTTTCTACCGATAGTCCTGAATAAAGCTGGCAATATTGAGAAGGAGCCCCTTTATCAAAATAATATTGTAAACCGAGATTAATTCCCAAATAAGTATCTCTACCACTAACTTCACCGGCACCAAGTGCGCCTTCTAATTCAGAATTATTTGTTATATGGTAGCCCAGTTCAGTAATTAATTCCCAATCTGAATCTATGCCCCACTCAATTCCAAAACCGCCATTTAATTCAGGCACAAGCTGATTTTCTTCTAGGCTTGTAGTAACATAATTTTCATTCATTCTATATGCAACGCCGATACCTCCAAAGAAATACGGGGAAATCGGTTCACATGGAACCAGGTAATAAATTAAATCTAAATCCCCGGAAATAATATTGGTTGTGGTTGTTTGCAATTGAGATGCTGCATCGGTAAACTCGGATTCGAGATGTGAATAACCACCTTTTAATCTTAAACCAACATGCTCGGAAAAATTTCTTTGAATAGAAAGGTATCCGCCGTAATTAGAATTCAATGGTTCAATATTAATACTAACAAACCTGGGAAACCTGAAACCGAATCCAAACGCCCAACTATCTTTTGCCAACTGGGCAAATGATGTTTCAGTTAATAATAGAATAAGTGTTACTGTAAAAGCTAGTAGCATTTTTTTCATATTTCCTCCAAACTGAGGTTAAATATTATTATAAAATTTTATTATCATTATATAAAATCATATTTTTGTCACCGTAATTTCGGGGTGTAGCGCAGCCCGGTTAGCGCGCTTCGTTCGGGACGAAGAGGTCGGGAGTTCGAATCTCCCCACCCCGACAAACCTTAAAACGGGCCTTGTGCAATACCACCCTGATTATGCGGCGTCCAGAACCATCCAGATGCAGCAGTATTTTTTACCCAATCTTGTTCTACTACTTGTACATTTCTGGACCATTGATTTACACCAGTATTTCCCGAAACAGTACCACTTCTTGTTTTAGAATTTTTATTATAAACAGCTCTCTTTGAAGCATCACCAGATTCTCCTGGATTTGGGCCTACTATTATTCCATTTTGTACCCATGATGGCTTACCACCTTCTGATTCCGGGTCTGTTATATTAAATGACAACGATACTGATTCAGAAGAAGTACCAACCGTTAAATCAAGCAAATTGGAAATTTCATCTCTCAACCAATCTGCATCTACATCTCCCGATCCACCTGATAGTGTTACCGATACTGTTTTTGATAATGATGAGGAAGTTTGTGTATTTGTTGTTGTAACAGTTAATGTAATGGTTTCAATCACTGTTGCAGTTGCATCAGGTAAATTTAAAGTCGATTTATTATCGGTGAGTGTATAAATTGTAAAGTGCGTAACTTGTGCTGACGCTTGTGTTCCAGTTGCATCCACAGTTGCTGTAAAACCGGAATTTGTATACTCACCCGTTGTTTCATTCAATTGCAATAGTTGAAAAGTTGTACCCGCTGCTTTTCTAATAGGTAATGGAAATGTAATTGTAACCGGTTGCTGGAATTGGGTTCCAGTTGGTTCGAATACACCGGCTGTAACTACAGTTTGATTTGTAGATGCCGCCGGGGGAGGAACTTGTGCCGCTGGAATTGATGCAACAGATACTTGTACGTTTTGAGAAACCGCATTAGGTGGAATAGTAAGATTAAGCGGTTGATTCGACAAAGATTGATTATTAGTATTATCAACGTCTGCACCTTGTGTAGGACTAGCGGTGGCTGTAGTTGCCTGAAGTTTAGCTAACATTATATCATCAACAGTTGCAGTATATAATGATTTATCAACTTCTGCCGTACTACTACTAAATCCATACCCGTCTTTAGCAGCCGATACGT